>CAYWUO010000288.1:0-1515 GCA_964461285.1 uncultured Pirellulales bacterium | reverse complement strand
ACAGCAGGCAGAGATGCTTGAGCAGCAAAAACAACAACTGAATCAAAGAATAACTCAGCTTGAAAGCGGCCGTAAAGCTATCGCAGTTGTTGATTCTGAGAAATGTACTGGTTGTGGTATTTGCGAAGATGTCTGCCCGGCAAATGCCATTACGGTAAATGGGCAAGCTCTCGTACAGCCTGAGCTTTGCACCGGCTGCGGGTTGTGTGTTGGCGAGTGCCCTAATAATGCCATTATACTTACCCAGAAGAAAGACCACTGATTAGTTTGGCAGGCTCGTGTGGTATTCGTAGAAGCCACTTGGAAAATGATTTTTCAGCTAAGGGAGTCTATTTAGCTGCCCTTGACAAAAAGAACAAAGTAAAGAGAGTACGTAGGCCATATCAAAACTTGTGCAAAAAAGAAAGCATGGTGTAGTCAGTATTTTCACAGGGCCAGCGAACACAATGATGAATCGAACCATATTGAAATCAAAGATACACAGAGCAACTGTAACCGGACTGGACTTGGATTACGAGGGAAGTATCACCATTGACGAGGACCTTCTTGAAAAAGCGGATATATTGCCGGGTGAGCAGGTTCACGTACTAAATATCAATAATGGCCAGCGCTTTGTAACTTATGCTATTGCAGCACCGCGAGGTTCCGGCACCGTGTTATTAAATGGGCCAGCAGCAAGATTGGGCACGGTTGGCGATAAAGTCATAATTATATCCTATTGCCAGGTACCTGATGAGAAAACAAAAGACCTGAAGGCAAAAGTAGTATTCGTTGATGATGAAAACAAACTAAAGGAGTAGATAAGTGGAAAAAAGTATATCTCCACAATGTGCGCAATGTGAGAGTAAAGAATGCCGTGATGGCAAGGATTGTTTTTCGAAGGCTGGTAATTATAAACAATTATATCAGGATAGCGATATAGCAGAAATGCACAAGGCCTCTTCGGCAATCGAGGCAAGGTATTATGGGAAAGAAACACGACTGGGCGAAGTAATTCTGCTGGGTAAGCAGTTGCAGTATAAAAAAATTGGTTTGGCATTTTGTATCGGTTTGAGGGAAGAAGCAAAGGTCATCGATGAAATTCTCTCAAAGCATTTTGAAGTTATGTCAGTGTGCTGCAAAATATGTGGAATCGACAAGAAGGATTTTGACTTACAGCAGATCTCATCGGAAGACTATGAAGTTATGTGTAACCCGGCTGGACAGGCCCAAATGCTAAACGAAGCAGAGACGCAACTTAATATTATATGCGGGCTTTGTGTTGGCCATGATGCTATTTTTTCAAGGGTCTCAGACGCTCCTGTAACAACGCTTATCGCCAAGGACCGTGTATTGGCCCACAATCCAGCGGGAGCTATTTACAGTCGCTATATTCGAAAAAATTTTGAAAAAGCACATAGCGGAGATAAATGATGGAGCAGACATTTAATGCAGCGGAAATCAATGTCGGTTTTCACTCTGATGGTTACAGGATAGATAAAACGGCTTCGCCAATGAACAGATATACAAAATGGG
>CAYWUO010000287.1:0-1529 GCA_964461285.1 uncultured Pirellulales bacterium | reverse complement strand
ATCAATGATTCGAAGTGCACCTCCGGGAATTTTCTTCTCAATTCCCGTTCTATATAAAATAGGGGATTTTCCGCCTGCTCGACAAGAAGAAGCAGCTTCGGCTTGAAATTGCACAATTGCCTGCACAGTTCGGAACCGATAGAGCCGCCCGCTCCTGTAATAAGCACTGTTTTTCCGGCAATCTGCTTGCGTACATGCGTATCATCGAGAGTGATGTCGGGACGGCTAAGGAGATCATTGATAGAAACCTCGCGTATCTGGTTAACCTGCAGCTTACCGCTCATTATGTCAAGAACAGATGGGGCTATCTTGAAGGTAACATCCCAATCGGGAATTTTTGCACTATCCATGATTTCCTTGACCATTTTATTGGTAGCTTCCGGGATGGCTATGAATACTTCACGGATACGGTGTCTTTTGATATGTGTTTTTATGGAGCTGATATCACCCAGAATTTTTATTCCCTGCAGGCGTTTGCCGTGAGTCGATTTGTCCTTATCGATAAATCCGACAGGAATATATTCCCTCTTTTTCGCTGTTTTTATGGTTTTTGCTATTTCGTTTCCCGCTGCTCCTGCGCCTACTATAAGAATATTACGTACATTTTCACCCATAGGCACAAAGGACTCTCTGAAGATACGTATGGCAAATCTGGTGCCGCCGTTAAGCAATACGAAGAAAGCGAAATTCATTAAATAAATTGAACGCGGGTAGCCATGGAACTTACCGCTGAAAACAATAACAAACATAAACACCAGGGATGCTATAGCGGATGTTTTCACAATGTCCTTAAGATCATCCACGCTGACATAACGCCAGATTCCCTGGAAAAGATTAAAGACAGAAGAGAATAATAGAAATATTGCTGCGTTTATCGGCAATGAAATAATGCAATAGCGTGGATAATTGCTATGACCGAGAGAAAAATCGAAACGAAACAGAAACGATAAGAAGAGACTTCCGGTTGCAAACAGGATGTGAAGGAAAATTATAATGGCAAGGCGGAAACGGAGTGTTTTTTGGAGGATAATGTTAAACATAATTTATAAGTTAAGCGGTTAGAATTTAATTGCCTTTATATTATTAAAGCTTATTTATTATACTTTAAATATTACTTTTAATGCAATCTATAACTCTCTTCATATCTTTTTGGGTCATGTTTGTTCCCGATGGCAGGCAAAGGCCGGTTTCGAACAGTCCCTCTGATATACCGTTTGTATATGCCGGGTACTTTTTAAATACGGGCTGAAGGTGCATGGGTTTCCATAACGGCCTGCTTTCTATGTTTTCATTTTCCAGCGCGAGTCGAATATCCTCTCTTGAAACGCCGGTAATCTTCGGCTCTATAGTAATACAGGTTAACCAGCGGTTTGAACGGCTGAAATCCGGCTCGGGCATAAAAGAAATACCTGGAATTTCACTTAAATGCTTTAAATAAAAATTGAATATCTCTCTCTTGCGTATAACCCGTTTATCAAGTACCGTAAGCTGGCCTCTTCCAATTGCCGCAATGATATTGCTCATTCTAT
>CAYWUO010000286.1:0-1581 GCA_964461285.1 uncultured Pirellulales bacterium | reverse complement strand
AACATAGGATAATCGGTCCTTCCTCTTATGGGCATATAGCTGCGCCACGATTGGCCGTCGTGGATTGCCCAGAAAGTTATGCGGCTGAACAGGTCGCGATATTTGCGAAAGAGCGAAAAAATTGTAGCATATCGATTTGCCAGGTCTTTTTGAACCATCTCCGGCAGGCCATCGGGATAAGGACTGAGTTTCTTCTGCGTTTCGGAATCAAGAGAGGAAAGGTCCACCAGATTCTCATAATCATCGGAAAAAGGATTTACGCATACGTCCAGTTCCGTAATCATTAACTTGATGCCCAGCTTGGAAAGAGCCCGGATGCAGGCCTCGATTTCATCGAGAGGGGGGAAGTCCAGGGCCCAATGTCCCTGTATGCCGAGACCATCTATGCGTGCGCCTTTTGACTGCAGGTCTTTAATCAACCGGATAACACCTTCGTATTGAGGCCGCTTCCACATATTATAGTCGTTGTAATAAAGTTGGGCGTCCGGGTCGGCCTGGCGTGCGTATTCAAAGGCCTTGAGTACATAATCTTCACCGATAATCTCGAACCATTTGCTTTTTCTAAATTGTCCATCTGGCGTAATGGCTTCGTTGGCGACGTCCCAGCCGTGAATGCGTCCCTTGTAGCGACCCATAACCGTAAAAATGTGTTCCCTCATTCGCTCAAGCAGAGTCTCGCGGTCCACGGGATTACCGGATTCATCCTTAAATACCCAGTCCGGCGTCTGAGAATGCCAGACGAGGGTGTGGCCGACAATGAACAGATTGTTTTTCTCACCAAACTCTACAAACCGGTCGACCGCCTCGAATTCATACTTGTTCGGTTCCGGATGAATCTCTTCCCATTTCATAATATTTTCTGCTGTGATGCTGTTAAAGTGTTTTTCCAAAAGGGCGATGGCTTCCGGTTCATTGCCGGAAATCTGGTTTAGATTGAGGGCTGCACCAATATAAAAATCGTCCTTAAACACGTCTTTTAACACCGGCGAGTTTTGTGTATTTTCACGTTTTTTCAATTAACTTCCCTCTTATTTTTATGTTATCTCGTCCTTAAGTGGCAAAACGCATCAGTTCTCCATTTCCTTTTGCTACTAATCTACTGGCTGTATCTGTAAATGTAAAAAGTGACTATATTTTCTTCAATTTTCACTGACTTATTAATTAGTCCTGAATAGATTGCTTTTTTATCGCCATCAGCAATTCTTTGAGTTGCCGGCGTCAGCCGTTTGCCTATATCTTCCTTATTTAACGGTTGAATATCATTCCATTCGCCGATTATGGTGTTTGTAGCCAGTTTTCCGCCAGGACGGCAAATTCGTAGAAATTGGCTATACAATCTTCGTCCAGGTCCACCCCGTCAGTTTCGTTACAATCGTCGAGCAGCCAGAAGTAAAGAAAGGCGTCAAGGTCATTCATTTCTACAATGCCGTTGCCCGAAAAATCACCGTATCGGCCTTTTGACAGCACGACATCCCCGCCGTCCGGTACTACGTCAAACATAACATATTTTGTTGAATTGACCTCCACAATACTTGAATCTACTGCGAGACCATTCTGTAAAACATTAGCAAATAACCCCCA
>CAYWUO010000285.1:0-1584 GCA_964461285.1 uncultured Pirellulales bacterium | reverse complement strand
AAGAGTACGATCTTTTGGGGTTGCACTGAGTCCCGTTTCCACAAGATGTGTGTATCGAGACGTTGCCGAGGTAAGCCTGTATGTCAAATCATCGACAAGAGGAAAAGAAACAGGTAAAAGCCACCATAGAAGAATCGGAGGGCCCTTCTTAAAATGGAAAAGGCGGCTTTTTCCAACGGGATCTTGTCAAAAAATACAAAGAACTTACAGCAGTAGGTATTTCTGTTGTAATCGACTGCGAGCCTTGTATGCAGTGCCATATCGAACAGGCAGCCAAAGCCGGAGCCACGAAGGGCGAAATTCTCGAATCAGGACGGTCTGCACGGTATTTTCAAAAGTGATGTGTTTGTTTATCGCTGCAATCGGTGTACATATGATAATGTCCGGCCTGCAGTATTATTTCACCAACACAAAATAATGTTTTAACATCCCTCCACAATTTACAAATTCAAAACTCGAATTGGTCTTTGAAGATGGTTTTGAAATCGTAAACATTGTTGAAATCATCGATTGAATCAGTTGGCTGGGCAGTCATTAATTCGTTCTTTATCAGCAAAAAGACAATTTCACCAAAATCATTTGTTGTTTTGACACCCCAGGTATTCAGCACCAACATTGCCAGTCTGCCCCATTTCTCAACAGCCAATTTTTTTAAACCCTCGCAGAGTGCCTGGCCGCTAACGTGTCGAGGAGTAGTAGAACTTTGTGCCGTATAGCCAAGCCCCTCATAGATGAATCTGACCGCGTCAGGGCTATATCGGCCATCTTCTTTGGTTATGTCCTCAATGTTCTTTTTCATTTTTGCCATAAAAAGCCCAGGGTCTAAACCTGCAATAAAACGGCAGGTTAACTATTTATTCCTATATCTCCTGCGGGATTTTGTCAAAGTACCTTTTCACCAGGTTTCGCTCCGGAATCGGCTGAGAGAATATAAATATCCTTTCCGCCGGTACCCGCCGCCAGAATCATACCTTCTGACAAGCCAAACCTCATCTGTCTCGGCTTCAGATTAGCCAGATAGACCACAATTTTGCCGTTCAGCTCTTCCGGCTTATATGCCGTAGCTATCGCGGCAAAACAGGTTTTTTGCGGTCCACCTACATCCAATTCCAGCCGCAGCAGCTTATCCGCGCCCTGGACAGATTCAGCTTTCAATACCTTGGCGATTCGCAGGTCAATTTTGCCAAAATCATCAATAGTACACTCAGGCTTGAATGGCTCAGCTGATGTTGCATCTGCTTGTCCAGTACCTGCCGGTTGAGGGCCTTGAGTTTCTTTACTTTCCTCTATCATTGCATTCACCTGTTCTTCATCAACTCTTTCAAGTAATCGTTCAAAATCACCTATTTTATGGTCCTGCAGCAATGTTTGCACATCTTCAAAACCAAGTTTGTTCACCTTGAGAAATTTTTCCACCTTTTCGGCATATTTGGGCAGTATGGGCTTGAGGTAAATTGTCAGGATTCGTACTGCATTAATTACAGCAGTTAAAGTAGCTTGTGTTTTTTCCAGGTCGGTTTTTACCGTTACCCATGGCTGGTTCTGTTCGACATATCGATTTGCCTCATAGGTCAAAGCAGTAAT
>CAYWUO010000284.1:0-1630 GCA_964461285.1 uncultured Pirellulales bacterium | reverse complement strand
ACACCATCCGAAGAGCCTCAGGAGACACCGCTGAAAGAGTCTGAAGAAACACCGGCAGAAACTGAAGAACAGAAAGAAACAGAAGAACCGGCAGAAACGGAAGAAAGTTAGTATTTCTCTTTTGTAAGGGGGGAAGTTGGATGAAGAGTCTGGCTCCCTCCTGTATCTGCTGTAGACCGCTCAGAATTCGGCTTGGCTGCGGTGATGGTGAGAAGAAAACACTAGGCAAAATAGCTTTCAGTACTGATCTTGTCTCTTTTCCTATCTCTTTTCCCGTTGAATCGCTTCGGATTCTCTCCAGGACGAACCCTTGAATTAACCATAAGCCCGCCGATTTATTCGGCGGGCTTTTTATTTAAACGCCATTATCTCATCGGGTCACTCATCTACACACCTGTCCCCGCGAAGGCGGGGATCCACGCATTCACTCTTCACGAGCGACGAGAGACGGGCGACGAACATATGTCCTCGTGGCTAACATAACTCAGCCAGCTTAAAGATAAGTCAGATTTTCTGACTTTGCCTGCCCTGCGTAGTTGAACAACGAAGCGGGGTGGATGAAGGCGATATTCTATGACAAAGCTGGCTTTGGGAGTAGAATTTGCCGAGAACACCAAGCTGACTGAAACCGTGTCAATCTGTGTCTAAAATCCCTCAAGCCAACCGCATATAGATTATGAGGCTATCACGTAATTTTTAACAGCGTGCATAGTATTATGCAGGCCGTTTTCGTACGGCCTAAAGGACGTCGGCTGCTGGATTCGCAGATGCCTGCATCGAGAAGACAACTGCCAAGTCCGAAGTAGTTGTTAAAAATTATATCTCTGCGTTCTCTGCGAGCTTCGTGGTTAAAAATAATTCGTGTCGTAGCCTGTCTCGCCATCCGCTTTTAAGCGAGACCTCACCAAAGGTGGGTAGTTTTAACGACGGCGGATCCGTGTCTAAAATCTCTGCGTGCTCCTTGTCCGGCGTAGCCTTGGCGAAGACGGATGTGCCCTCTGTGGCCAAATATTTTTAAATTTTGCTTGAAAAACCAGCCTTAAGAATCTCTAAGAAATAGATGACTCGTTAACGTTGAGAAGTTAATGCTCTGCTTCTGATAAAATCAGCAAGACCTTGAAATCCTTGCGACCTTGCAGTTGTACCAAGAATAGTTTTTTCTTCTACTGTCAAGCGTATATTAACTTGTTCGGTACGCTTGCCTTCTTTTGCTGGCGCAGGAACAATTTCGCCACGCTCCAAAAGATGTGCAATGGCCGAAGCAAGGGCCTCTCTGGTGTTCTGGATACATGCGTCAGAAGTTTTCCCGTCTCCGAACACAAACGGCATTTCGAGACCTCTGCCATAATATTCACCGTTTTCAAAGGCTATAATAATCTCGTATTTCTCGGCTATTTTTTTGGCTTTAGCGAGAATTTTCTCATCAAATTCTTTATTCAATTTTTTGGATTTGTTTGACATAAAAAGCCTTTACCTTTCCTTTATGAACAGGTATGCTTGCCGGCGTCATACCCTTTTTTGTAAAAATATGATGTGAGCCGGAAATTCTGGTTAATTTGTACCCCTTCTTTTCCAAAGTTCTTTTTACCTGACTGAATCTTTGTTCACTTGCCACAAATAAAGTATAGCC
>CAYWUO010000283.1:0-1648 GCA_964461285.1 uncultured Pirellulales bacterium | reverse complement strand
TTCCTGTTCCGCCGGATGTCCTGCTGGCTCCGCTGGCACTCGGTGCACCGAAAAAGTGGCTGCGGTTTGCTCTTGCGTGCTCTATAGCATCGATTCTGGGCGGCATTCTGGGCTACTGCATCGGTGCATTTCTCTGGACTATGATAGGCCAGTGGGCCTACGCACATCTTGGCGCGATTGGCCTGACAGAAGCGAACTTCGCAAAATTTCAGGCGTGGTATGATAAATACGACTTCTGGATAGTTTTTACGTGTGGCTTTACGCCCTTGCCATATAAGGTCTGTACAATTTCGTCTGGTGTAGCCAGGATTAACTTTATAGGATTTTTTATCGCTTCGACCGTGAGCCGGTCGGCGAGATTTTTCATGGTAGCGGGCTTGGTCGGATGGAAAGGTGAAAAAATCCGCCCGGTAATTGAAAAATACTTCAACTGGCTCACACTTGCCTTTGTAGCACTCTTGATTGGCGGATTCCTTGTGATAAAATGGCTTCATTGATTATTAGTGGTCGGTAATTATGAATGAAGAGCAAAAAAAAGTTTTACTCAAAGTAGCTCGCGACACAGTCGAAGCGGTTATCAAGCGTGAGCCGACCCAAACACCCAAATCGGATGACCCTGAGCTCAGCGAGCATTGCGGTTGCTTTGTTACTTTAAAAAATCATGGCCAATTACGCGGATGCATCGGGCAATTTACCTCTGAAAATCCATTGATTGAGCTGATAGCTGATATGGCCAAGGCCTCAGCTACCAGTGACCCGCGATTTTTTGCCGACCCAATAACAACCGATGAGTTAGAGCGACTGGATGTTGAGATTTCTGTTCTTTCACCGCTGCAGCGCACGGACGACCCGTTAAGTTTGCGTCTTGGAATTGATGGTATTTACATAAAAAAAGGGCGTACTTCAGGTTGTTTCCTGCCTCAGGTTGCCACAGAGACCAGCTGGAACAAAGAGGAATTTCTTTCCTACTGCAGTGCACACAAAGCCGGCCTTGCCGCCGATGCCTGGAAGAATGCAGATACGGAAGTCTATCTATTTACCGCTGAGGTCTTCGGAGCACAATTTAAAGAAATTAAGGAAGAATAACGCAGAGAGCGCAAGTAGAAATTAAGAAGCCAAACCATGATAAAAAATTCGGCTTTAATCTTGATAACATTGATTTTTTGTCTGGCGGGTTGTTTTGAAACCGACAAAATCAAAACTGCCGGCTCGTCCGGACGAAGGCCCAGCCGTAGTGCCGATAATTTGGTCCCGCAGCTCGATACTCCAGCCGGTATGTCCGAATACCTGCAGAAGCAAAATCTGCTGGAACTGAAATCTGCCGAGCCGTGGGAAAGCAAGTATGGGCCGGGTCTAAAACTTACGACCAGCCATTACGAGATTTTCACAACGCTATTAGAGCCCCTGATGCTTCGTGCAATTCCCGGTTTTGTTGAGTCGGCATATCGCGCCTATAACAGTCAACTAACCGAACCCATCGAAACAAAAACCAAATTTACAATCTATCTTTTTGCCGACCGCCGGCAGTGGGAGGATTTCACAAAGACCTTTGCAGGCAAAAATGCGGAGCTATTCTGCAAAATTCAATCGGGCGCATATTACCTGAATGGTGCCTGCGTGACATATAATATCGGCATAGAGAGGACCT
>CAYWUO010000282.1:0-1674 GCA_964461285.1 uncultured Pirellulales bacterium | reverse complement strand
TCCGGTTCATCTATGTTTTCAAGCAGACGGCTGCAGACTGTTTTGAACATAAATTCCGAATCTTCCAGCATGCCCTTGAATTCATCAAGGACCTTGGCCAGAAAATCTTTTCCTTTCCAGAAGCTCAACAAGTTTTTGAACATTTTTGCTTCTCCTATTTAAAGCATTTCGAGATAAGAATCAGCAGAGCCGGGACAAAGAAAAATACACTTAATACATATACAAATGCGTACCATCTTTTGTTGTAGGCCAGGTCTCCGAAGGACTTGGCAAGATTTATCGGAATCATTCTAATAATTCTTACAGGAAAAACAACCAAAACACCTATCGTATTAAACAGCAAATGTTCGAATGCCACGATAATTGCCGAAATATTTCCCGTGGCGAACGACGCAAGCACGGCGGTGGTAGTTGTCCCGATGTTGGCACCCATAGTTACTGAAAATGCGGCCTCAAGTGTGAGAATACCCGCAGCGACAAGTGGAACCAATAGAGATGTAGTAACTGAGCTGCTCTGAACAATGATTGTAAAAATCAGACCCGCAAAAAGGCCTAACCACCTGCTCCTGGTAATGACATTGTCCATGATAATCTCCGCTCTCTTTATCGTCAATGACTTCATAACCCGGACAAGGAAGTAAAGTGATAAAAACAGCATCGATGTTGCCAAGATTAACATCACTATATAAGTATATACACTTTTTGTAAATAATGGCTGGCTTAGCGAGCAGACGACTTCCTGGATTAGATGCACGGCCGGCTTTGTAGCCAATTTAATCGGGCTGGTGAATTCGATACCCCCGATATCTTTGAACAGAGCGGCCATTCCATGAGCACATTTTTCGAGAAATCCAGTGGCCAATTCCAGTGGAAGTAAGAGACAAACACAGAAAAAGTTAAAAAAATCATGCATGGTTGCTGCGCTTATGGCACGTCTGAACTCGTCACGTCGCGTCACGTGTGCCAAAGAGACGATTGTGTTTGTTACAGTAGTCCCGATATTGGCACCCATAACTATATATATTGCATTACCAACGGTAATAACGCCAGAGCCGACCATGCCCACAACTATTGATGTCGTGCATGAAGAGCTTTGCACTATGCTTGTTGCCAATATTCCAATAAATAAACCTACAAACGGATTTGATGTTGTTCTGATGAGGTTTTCTGCAAAGCCACTGCCGAAGCCTTTGAAGGCAGCTCCCATTAGGCCGATGCTAACCAGGAAAAGATAGAGCAGTCCGACCACTAAGAAAATATGAGATAAGGTTTTGGCTATACTCTTCATATACTTTTTTAATACTCCTGACAATACTGTACAGTTTAAATATGAAGGTTTTATGAAGGAAATGTGAAGATTTGGTGAAGATAAAAAATGAATCACGCTTTGGGTAGTGTTATGGAAATTGTTGTTCCGGTATTAATTTGGCTTTCGATATTTATTTTCCCTTCGTGTACGAGGACGATGTGCTTTGCGATGCTCAATCCCAGTCCCGTTCCTCCAAGCCGGCGTGAACGTGCTTTATCTACGCGGTAGAATCGCTCGAAAACTCTATCGAGATGCTTCTTTGGTATCCCGACACCATTGTCTTTAACCGTGACGGACATCTCATTTTGCTGTTCAGTGAGAAAGATTTCGATATTTCCGTTTTCACTGGTGTATTTTATGGCATT
>CAYWUO010000281.1:0-1684 GCA_964461285.1 uncultured Pirellulales bacterium | reverse complement strand
ACTACACAGCCCTTGTCATACTCGACCACCTGCTGATGCACTACGGTTACCAGGCCCTAAAGGCCAAATAACAAAGTCTATGGCAGCTCTGCCTGCACCTCCTCTGAGTAGATGGTCTCGTTGCGGTAAAAATCACGTGCCTTGACCTCGAATATAAGGCTTTGGCTACCTTGGCCTATCGGGACTGTATACGTATATGGCGGGGCGGCGTAATATCTCCAGTCGGGATTACTACTACTAAAGCCACTTTCATCCTTGCAATGGAAGTAAAACTCCCAGTAGTCGCTGTCATCGGTAGTAGCCGGGTCCGCCCTCATCGTGACAGCATAACCAAATGGGGGAGCTTGAGGTCCGACCCAGATTATACGCGGTGTGCCGTCAAATCCGTTAGCATCCTCAGCAGGGTCCCATAGCATCGGATTAGGCGTCGGAGGATTGGTCTCAACCGGTTCAAGAGTCATTATATAGGCCCACTCTGACCAGGGGGTCTCGTTTCGATTGGGCGAGAGGTCTCTGGCTTTTACCATGTAGTGATACTCGGTGTTGGGGTCAAGATTTACATCTATATAATTCGGCACATCCACCCAGCCGCTAGCGTGCGCGCCGGGAGAGTTAGTGTCGAAATAATACTGTATGTCGCTTTCATCGTATGCAACCCTCGCCGTCATCGAGACAGAACTCGTTGAGAGCGCTATAATAGTTTCTATATAAGGCGCCGGAATAGGCGGTATAGTGTCTTCTTCCCCGGCATATGCGGTCTCAGACCATTCGGTCTCATTGCCTAATGCATCTCTTGCCTTAACTCTGTAACCATACTCGGCACCAGGTGTAAGGCCGATGTCTGTCCAGGTATCGCTGCTCTGCCAGCCGCTGTTCGGGTCGCCATCCGGAAGCCGCTCGAAATAGTACTCGACATCCCAGCCCCAGCCATCAAACGTCTCTTCTGCAACCATCTTGATTGACGTCGATGTTTTCTCGTAAGGGACTTTCTCCCATCGACTCGGATTCGGGAACGGAGCAGTGGTATCTCCAAGCAGCCAGCAATTGTTAAAGAAGACCAGGTCAAAAATATCGACATAATTATCAACTGTAAGGTCTGAGCCATTGCACCAGTCGTTATCATCGAAGCAGTCCACTTCGAGCCATCGCAATGCAAACACAGCAAAGTCTTTAAAGTTAATGAATCCGTCGTAAATAAAGTCACAGAATCTGCAGGGTTCGAGCGAAGAGGTGTAATGATAACCCCTGTCAACGAAGCCCCTGTCTAATTCTCCGTCGGTACGAGTCGTGTATCTGGCCAGACCAAGAGAGTCTATGACCATATCAAGATTACTTGCCAGGTCACTTCCGGTATCGACACAAGGGCTGTTCTTCGACTGCCCGGAGTCCTTTTGACTGAGATAATAATCACCGAACGGACCGCTTACGAACAACGGGTCGATTTCAATATTTCCAGCAAGCCAGTTGATTGTGCAGTCGGTATCAAGCCAGACATCCGCCTTTCCACCCTTGACGTCACTGTAGGAGACGGTAAGAGTTGACGGTCTCGGGTCATATTTGAAACCGGTATGCACTGCGATTTGATTCCCTCGTAATGCAAAGTTATTCCATAAGATGCTGTCGGTAACTACGCAGTTGCTATCGTATGAGCAGAACAGGCCGCCGCCAAAGCTTGTATTGTCCG
>CAYWUO010000280.1:0-1721 GCA_964461285.1 uncultured Pirellulales bacterium | reverse complement strand
TATTAGCTCAATATTCAAGACATCCGGCACAAAACCGGCTCCGATACCCTGTATCTTGTGCGGGCCTGACTTGCCGCCGGAAAGTACGGGAGAATCCTCCGGCTCGACCGCTATGACCCTGAGGTCCTTATTTCGTTTTTTTAACACTTCTCCGCAGCCAGTCAACGTTCCACCTGTACCGACACCACATACAAAAATGTCCAGCTTGCCATCGGTATCCGACCAGATTTCCTCAGCAGTGGTCTCCCTGTGAATTTGCGGATTTGCAGGATTTTTAAACTGCTGAGGCATAAAGGCATTCGGATTTTTTGCAACAAGCTCTTCAGCTTTTTTTACCGCACCGGCCATACCCTGCCCAGCAGGGGTCAGGACAATCTGAGCACCGAACAATTTAAGCAGCTTTCTCCTCTCGATACTCATAGATTCGGGCATAGTAAGGAGCAATCGGTAACCCTTTGCAGCACAAACAAAGGCAAGACCAATACCTGTATTTCCGCTTGTCGGCTCGATTATGACAGTATCTGGTTTTATCAGTCCTTTTTCCTCGGCTGCCTGTATCATCGATAAGGCAATCCTGTCCTTGATACTGCCACAGGGATTATACGATTCAAGCTTTGCCAGGATTGTGGCCTCGCCCGAGCCGAGCTTGTTGATTCTGACCAATGGAGTAAAACCAACTGCGGTTGTAACATCTTCAAACACAGCACTCATAATTTGTCCTTAATATTTCTATATTTGATAGATTATGGATTCTTTACGCTTAGCCCTATCAATCAAATCCTGCAAAGTTATAGACTGCAGAACGTCTCGAACGGCTGTCTGTAACTGCACCCAGAGCTGCCTTGCTACACAATCAAAAGAGCGGTCACAGTAATCTTCGTCTTCGACACATTCGACTGTGGTTATGCAACCTTCCAGGCAACCAAAAATATCGCTGATTTTAACTTGATTCGGGGCTTTGGCAAGCAAATATCCGCCTCTTGGGCCTCTAATACTTCTAATCAAATCACCAGACCTGAGAACAGTCATTATTTGTTCAAGGTATTTCACGGATATATCCTGTCGTTTTGCAATGATTTTAAGCTTTAAAGGTCCATTCTGGTAGTTTTGGGCCAGCTCTAAAGCGGCCCTTATACCATATCTTGTTCTTGTTGAAATCTTCATAATAGTTCTCCTACATTTCCTATTATATTAGTAGTATATTATACGAGTCTGTCAATCTTGGGTGCGAAAAAACGGAAATAAAAACAAAAAATTTAGTAAAATCTATGCAATTGCCTGTTTTTAGCTCAAAATAAAGCACAAATAAGGTTCCAATCGTTAAAAGTGATATTTTATATTTACTGGAAAATTCAATTGACTTGACAGTTTAATCAGGCAGGGCTAAAATATAAAAGTGAGTTTTGCGAAATTTTCCAAAGGGGTGCTACGGATGGCAAAAGGTCCCCAAAAAAAGGTCGTATTTATTTCCTCTTTTCCCCCAAGAAAATGCGGAATAGCGACTTTTACGTCGGACCTTATCAAAAATACATTGTCGGCAGCGAAGGGTGAATTCGAGCCGCTGGTAGTTGCGATGCGCACCGAGGAAGATAAATATAAGGAGCCGGTGAAGTTCGAAATCCGCAGGAACGTGAAGAACGATTACCTTTGTGCGGCTGATTATATAAATTTCAGCCATGTGGATGTTGTTTCCGTTCAGCATGAGTTCGGTCTTTTCGGAG
>CAYWUO010000279.1:0-1831 GCA_964461285.1 uncultured Pirellulales bacterium | reverse complement strand
ACGACTCCGGAGTAAAATAGGAGCAATGCTCATAAATAATGTCCCATATTCCCATATCTCTTAGGGTATATAGAGCATTTGGTACCTCAAAGTAAACTACGCAGTCGTGTTGCTGGTCAATTGCGTTACGAATTTGCTTAAGAAATTCAAGCGGATTATCAATGTGCTCCAGGACGTGCCGGCAGCAGAGAAAATCCGCCTCATATTCAGCGTGTGCCCTGGAATATGCTTCGGAGAAAATGGTAACTTTTGAGCTTTCCGGATCAGCCTTGTTCTTCTGAGGCGTATAGCTGGGGTCAAAACCGATTCCGCGATTTCCGCCCAGCTCGCAAAGCAAAGTGAGAAAGTCACCTTGCCCACAACCAATCTCGATAATATTTTTGTCACGCAGTTGGTATCGGCCGATGAGCTGATTGGCTATTTTTTCTGTATATTTCCGGAAGCGAGGCGAGAAATGCAGTGAGTTTTCGTAGGCTTGACGGTATTCCATAAGTTGAGGCTCAAAAGCCATGTTGTAAATCAATCCACACTTTTTACAATATATTAGGCTGATAGGTGCGGTTGGAGCAGATATGGCCTCTTCCCTGCTGTCCCACAGAATGTTGCAGAAAACGGGCATTTTTTCGATATCGAAGAAAACTATCGCTTGCGAATGATTACAGAGGGGGCAATTTCGCTGTATTATGCGAGCTTTTTTATTTATGTTGCTGTTTGTCTTAACCAACATATTTCCTAAATCCTGCAAGGGTAAAGTAACTATACGGCAAGTAAATCTGCTTTAATTTTTAATCGGTCGAGTTCGTGCTGGATTTCCCGAAGATAGATTGGATTCATCACAATTATTTTGTCCGGGCGATATTGTGCCAAAAATTGGGGCGGTACAATTTCCTGGCCGGTGCCAGGCATAAATTTTCCATGTTTATATGGATTAATATCAACGACATATTCGATTTGTTCTGACAGTTTTAGGGTAGTGAGAAAAGCCACTCCTTTTGAGCCGGAACCCCAGATTACCACCTTTTGGCCATCTTCACAAATACGCGTGATGGTGTCCTGCCAATAGTTAATCCGGTCGGAACATTTTTCCCTGAATTCTTTGTAGGCCTGGGTCAGCTGCTCCAAATCATCCTCTAACTTCGAACTGTTGGAGGTTGTGTCGTCGGCAGGATAAGCGGTGATTATGATGTATTGGTCGTCGTAGTCCAGGTAGAGTTCGTCAATCGTGAATCCTGAAGCGCGAAAGAGTCTTGCCAATGAGCCGGCGGTGAAATAGCTGCAGTGCTCATAATAGATGTCCCAAAAAGCTCCCTCGCGAAGCACACGCATAACATCAGGTAGCTCAAAGAAAACGAGCGTGCCGGTCCGGTCTCCGATTGCCTGTCGAAGGGTCTGCATAAATTCGAACGTAGGGGCAATGTGCTCGAGGGTATGACGGCAGCAAATCACATTTGCTTTTATGTAGGAATATTTTTTCGAGTAGAAGTCCTGAATGAATTCTATCTGAGATGTGGAGTCGGAAGGATTTCGCTCGGGGACATAAGCAGGGTCAATACCAATTCCACGGTTGTTTCCCAGTCGGCACATCAAGGCAAGAAATTCTCCTTTACCACAGCCGATTTCGAGAATCGTCCGATTACGGATATCATATTTGTCAATTAGTTTTTGGGCCAGTGATTTGGCGAAGGCATTAAAGCAGTCAGAGAAACCCTGGGTTTCTTCATATAGGGTTGAATAGTTATGAAATTCGGATTCAAAACACGTGTTTGTTATAAAACCGCAATTACGGCAGAATCCAAGCTGAAGATTTCCACAGGGATATTCTAAGGCTTTG
>CAYWUO010000278.1:0-1868 GCA_964461285.1 uncultured Pirellulales bacterium | reverse complement strand
TTTGTTTTGCATAATAAGGTCAATTTGGTTGAACATATTTTCAGCCACGAAGACACTAAGGCACGAAGAAAATAGTTAAATGATTCAATAACCATTGCTTAGTCCTTAATAGACATTAGCTTACGAGTATATTTGACTTGGACGGCTTGTCCTGAAACGTGCGGCTCGTCTACGCTGAAGCTACGACGCAGCAAGGTCTCCGCAGCCCGGTTTTCGGGCCTCCCCCAATTATTAATATTATACCAAATATTGCATATTTGTTCAATAAAAATCTAACTTTTTTAATTGATTTTTTTCATTTTATAAGTGGAATAAAAACAAGGACTTAAAGCTTAAAATTCATTATTCCCAAGATTTTCTGAGATTTTTCAAAGATTTTGCTTGGTACTCTTCAACTTTTAAGCGATAATATATTATGTACAGAATAGATAATATGTACAGTATGTATAGACAGGTAACAATATGACTAAGGTAACAATATGACTAAGGTAACAATATGACTAAGGTAACAATAACAGATTTACGGCCTCATATCAGGAAATTAGCTGATTTAGTTTGCCATCACGGTGAACGTATTTGCGTTGAACGAAATGGTGAGATGGTGTTTGCTATGATTAGCTACGAAGACCTGGAAACACTTGAGGCAATAGAAGAAAGAATCGACCTTGAAACCGCCAAAGAAGCAATTAAAGAAGGTAATTTCGTTGACCTCGATGATTTGATAAAGGAATTTAAGCTATAGCAGGGATGTATAAGGTTCAGCTTACACTCAAAGCCGCTGATTTTATCAGAGACCAAAGCCACAAAATTCAAAGACAGCTCACCAATAAGCTCACAAAGCTTAAAAATAATCCAAGACCAGCGGACTGCAAAAAGATTAAGGGCGGTGAAAACCTCTATCGCCTTCGCTCGGGAGTATACCGCATTTTATATCAGGTTTTTGACGATAAAGTTCTGGTTATAGTTATCCGCATCGGCCATCGAAAAGATGTCTATAGACGACTGCTTGATTGATTTAACCACAGAGTACACCGAGAACGCAGAGATATTATTAAAAATTGCCACGAAAAGGCACAAAAATTAACCGCGGATTTAGTTAAAAATTTCTAAATTCTAATATCTAAATCCTAAACAATATCGAGTTAACGAAATTCTAATGTTCAAAACGGAAAAGAATCCCGCAAACGAATCACGGAGGGCGAGCAGGTGGTGAGGCTAAACACAGGCCTGCCGGAGGGCGGAAGACGGACTACGGAATTAAGCTGTTGAAATTGAATAAGTTTTCGTATAAACTACCCCATGAGATAAAATGGCAGGATATCATTATGTATATGTTCTGAAATCGCAAAAGGACGGTATGTTTTACGTTGGATATACGAAGGACATACAGAAGCGTTTCGGAGAACATAATAAATGTCGGGTGCGAATATGGCAAGAAAATATGTACCATTTAAGGACAAAACTCAGCCTTTAGGAAAGCGCAAGGTTTCGTATGTACATTGGCTAATGCAAAAAAAAGGATATTCATTAAATGAAGCCAAAATAAAATGTGACCGTTATTTTCGTTGTATCGAGAGAAAGTCAAGATATTAAAGAAATTGACAAAAAAGATTTGCGGAGAGAAAAATTTGTGGTTTCATTTAATGCGCTTGTACTACGTGGCCATAATTTGCTTTGGTTACAAGGAGGTCTTGAATGAGTGGCGATGAAAAATGTTTTTTCTGCGGAAGTGAATGCGAGGTATATCCTGCTCCACTTATGCAAAATGTAAAGGATTATAGATGCGGGTGCTGTGGACCATATCTCATGGATCGCGCTTTTATAAGCCTTTATCCTCATATCAATGATAAAGAGAATAAGTTTAAAAT
>CAYWUO010000277.1:0-1880 GCA_964461285.1 uncultured Pirellulales bacterium | reverse complement strand
TCAAATTTCTCCCGACAATTTCGATGCAGCTATACTATATTTACAAGCTCAGATGCAACTATTTTCAACGCACTCATCATTTTCGGAACAGGAAAAAAACCAGAGATTAAAGGACATAGAACGGCAACTGGTTAAATTGCAAAATATTAACAATGATGTTCTTGACGTAAAACTTCTAAAGTTTCACATCACAATACAACAGGGAAATCTATATGATGCTGAAATGTTATTAGCTCAACTTAAGAAAAATCATCCTTCTCAAATAAGAATTGCTATGGCCGAGGTTGAATTTCTTACTGCCCAGGATAAAACTGATGAGGCAATATTAAAGTTAAATAATACAATAAAGGAATTTCCAGAAGCAGTCGGGCCGGTAAGATACCTTGCACTTTTATTAGCTCGTCAAGACAAGCCAAAAGAGTGCGAAAAGATTCTTCAAGATGCTTTGAAGCACATCGAAGAACCTGTCGCTCAACAACAATTATGCCTGCTGCTTGCTGACTTATATAGCCGGTGGGGCATAGAAGAAAAGGCTTATAAATTACTTGTCACGCTTGACGGCAAACTTCCCGATAATATCCCTATTAAAAGACGGTTATTAAGATGTAAGCAGACTGTCGAAAACATTGAAAAAGCTCAGGAAATAGTTAATGATATCAAATCTCTCGAGGGCAATACTGGTTGGCAATGGCGATATGAACAAGCAAAACTCTGGTTCATGGCCGACGACTTTCAAAACCGCTATCCCCAGATTATCTCACTTCTGCAGGAAAATATACTCAATGATCCGGATGACCAGGAAAGCCGAATGCTGCTCGCTTCAAGCTATGAGCGCTCCGGCGAGTTACAACTGGCTATATCAACATATAATAACGCCTTAAATCGTTCACCCGATGACATTCGAATAATAATACCTACTATTGCTGCATTATATAAAGCAAAAGAATATGTTAAAGCAGATGAAATCCTGAACAGTGTTTCTAAGAGAGAACTATATCACCCTGAACTTCAAAAACTGCAGTTGCAAAGCTATCTTAGACGCGGTCAGCTAAGCTCGGCCTCAGACATTTTACAAGACCTTATCAGCAATGAACCTGACAACCAGGCTGCTTCACTCTTCCTCGCTTTACTTAAGATACGACAAGGCAACTTTGCCGAGGCAGAAAAATTACTGTCTACATTAAAGTTTCAAGACCCTAACTCGCTGCCCGTAACCTATGCACAAATCCAGCTCAATATTCGCCAGGATAAACCGGAAGAAGCGTTGAGACTATGCAACGAAATGGTAAACAAACTTAAGAACGCATCCGCTTATATACTTCGCGCTAGAACACATATAACGCTGCTGCAAACCAATAAAGCAATAGAAGACCTTGAGCTCGCCACAGCTATCGAACCTAACAATATTGAAGTGTTGGTGGCTCGGAGTCAGTTTTACCGCTCCATAGGCCAGCCAGACCAGGCTATTGACGATGTACGACAAGCGCTATCCCTGGCATCAAATAATGTCCAAATTCAAAAACGCGCTATTTCACTGTACCTGGCATCCAACAATCCGAACATCATTCGCCAAGGAAATACTATTCTTAACGATGCTTTAGAATCAAATCCTGATGATATTGAATTACGGCTGTTCAAAGCACGTTCGTTGCTTGCCGAAGGAACGGCTCCAGCAATCGAAATTGCTCAGCAAATGCTCCAAAAGATAACTGAAGAGGAGCCTGAAGTTACTGATGCCTGGGCGCTCTTATCAGAAATCGCCTTTAGGCAAGGAAAATCATCTAAAGCTATAGATATCGCTTTACGAGGCCTTGTACATCGGCCGAATGACAAAACACTGCTCTTGTTAAAGGCACGGTCGGAGGCAGAAAATTTACCTG
>CAYWUO010000276.1:0-1880 GCA_964461285.1 uncultured Pirellulales bacterium | reverse complement strand
CAACCGATAGGGAAAATTGTAAGCAGGTATAAGAACGCGGCGATGTTCGCACTTCACAAACTTGGCATGTCAGGACGAATATGGACAAGGGGGTATGACAGGAGATTCTGTTTTACAGAAGATGAACTCTCCAGACGCATAAAATATGTAAAAAACCATAATGATTAACATTGTATAATATATAGCCTCCAGCCCCGTGCTGA
Source organism: uncultured Pirellulales bacterium (assembly GCA_964461285.1). Taxonomy (GTDB): domain Bacteria; phylum Planctomycetota; class Phycisphaerae; order Sedimentisphaerales; family Anaerobacaceae; genus CAZBWE01. The sequence goes on along the minus strand of CAYWUO010000276.1, from coordinate 1,677 downwards.
GGGAAATTCCTACGAGACACATTTAGAGGTTATATTCCTTGATTTTTCTGTAGAGTGTTCTTTCACCAATGCCGAGGATTTGAGCCGTTTTTTCGCGGTTGCCATTGGTCCTGGCTAATGTCTCGATGATTGCCTGCTTTTCCAACTCATTCAGTGATACTCCGGCTGCGGCAGATGTGGTTATTGCAGCACCGGCAATTAGCTGACGTCTCTGCGCTATTTCAGGCGGGATATCCTGCACATCAAGCATATCTTTTTCACGCATTACGACCATTGTTCTGATGGCGTTTCGAAGCTGGCGAATGTTTCCGGGCCAGTCGTAAGCCATAAGAGCCGACATTGCCGGCTCTGTTATACCTGTAACCATGGAGCCGGTTTCAGCAGCGGCTTCTTTAAGAAAGAATTCGGCAAGTGCCGGTATATCTTCGGCCCTGTCACGCAGGGCAGGCAGAGAGATGTTTACACCCTTGATTCTATAGTACAAGTCCTGCCTGAATTTTTTCTCTTCTATAAGCTCCGCCAAGCTCTGGTTAGTTGCGCTTATTACCCGTACATCCACGACAGTCGGTTTATTCGAGCCCACAGGTATGACGATACCGTCTTCGATAACACGCAGCAGCTTGGCCTGACAATTCAATGCCATATCACCTATCTCATCGAGAAATAATGTCCCTTTATCGGCTATCTCAAACATTCCCTTTCTGTCATTGCTTGCGCCGGTAAAGGCACCTTTGATGTGGCCGAATAACTCACTTTCCAGCAGGGTTTCAGTCAGGCCTGCACAATTGACAGGTTTAAAGGGCTTGTCCCAGCGTGGAGAATGATTGTGAATCGCTTTTGCCAACAGCTCCTTGCCTGTCCCGGACTCGCCCTCGATGAGGACAGATATATTGGTCGGCGCCACACGTTTCAGCACTTCTAATATACCCTGCATAGCAAAGTTCTCGCCCCACACACCCTCAAATTCAAAATGCTCTTTATCCATTCGGGGCTTTCGGGTCGTTCGAGAAGGCGCAGCTTTGCGGCAGGCCTGTTCGACAAGTGTACGAAGCTGGTCGATATCAATCGGCTTAACAAGATAATCGTATGCCCCCCGCTTTATGGCCTGTTTACAAGTATCAATGGTTGCGTATGCAGTAATTAAAATGACTTCCGTCTTGTCGCTATGCTTTTTAGCTTCTTCAAGAATAGTCAGCCCATCAAAACCCTCTTCCAATTTCAAATCGGTAATAACAACATCGATTGTCTGTCCGTGAATGATTTCCAAAGCATCTTTGGCGTTGTAAACGGCAATGGCCTTTGCGCAGTGTTTTTCGAGCGCTTCGGTAATTCCGTCTGCGTGCTCACGCTCATCATCAATAACCAAAATTACGGCATCTTTGCTCATCAAATTACTCTCTTACCGGCTCTGCAGGGGCAGTTCTATGGTAAACGATGTTCCCTTACCCAGCTCACTTTCGACGGCTATCGTACCATTATGCGCCTCAATAATCTTCTTCGCCGTCGGTAAACCCAATCCGCTTCCATGCGGCCGAGACGAATAGAAGGCATCAAAAATCTTAGACAGCTTATCCGGTGCAATACCATAGCCGGTATCACTAATTTGAATAACTGCCTGTTTTTTTTGCAGATTAGTTCTTATCATTAATTCACCGCCATTACTCATAGATTGCTGGG
>CAYWUO010000275.1:0-1888 GCA_964461285.1 uncultured Pirellulales bacterium | reverse complement strand
CTCTGCTTGTGAGCAAGTGCATCTGCTCTTTTCCGTCATCATCGAGCTTATACACATAATCGGTTGTTATCCAATCGACCAGAGTTTTAATGCCACGCAGCGGCGCTTTCAAATCATGTGAGATTACGTACGCAAATTCCTTTAGCTCCTGATTAACCTTCTCTAATTCTCCCATAAGCTGATTCTGACGCTCTTCTGCTCTCTTGCGTACAGTGATATCCCGGAATATACCCTGCATTAGTTTTTTGCCTCTGACTTCAATTATGCTGGCCTTTATTGCAACATCTTTTATCCGTCCTTGTTTGGTAATAACCAGCGTTTCTAAAGTCTGGCCCTCTTTTTCTTTAAGATGCTGTTTGAAAGTATCGCTAAATATTCCTTCAATCCTTTCCGCCGGATGGAGAATTGAGTGCGATTGACCGACCAGTTCTGATTTTTCTCTGTCAACTAATTTTGTTGCCGCAGGATTACAGTCAACCATAATACCTGTTTCTGCATCAGCTACGAATATAGCATCTAATGCTCCCTCAAACTGCATTCTGTATTTTTCTTCAGTCTTACGTAATTGCTCTTCTGCCTTTTCGCGTACTGTGATTTCTTGTGTTAGTTGTTTATTGGCAGTCGTAAGCTCTAAAGTACGTTCCTCGACTCTGGCTTCGAGTTTTACCTTGGCGTCAACCAGTTCTATATCTCGCTGCTGGATTTGCTCTAACATCTCATTGAATGCATCAATAAGCAAACCCAGTTCATCATTGCTTTGCTTGACAGCTCGCGTAGAATAGTCCTTTTCTTCGGAAACAGCTTTTGCGACTTTAGCCAGACTTAGAATTGGTCCGGAAATGACTCCTTGAAGTCGTGATGACATCAGAAAAGCCACCAAAGAGGAAAGGAACAGCACTGCAATGATTATACCTGTATTACGCTTGAGCATCGAATACATAGGGCTCATATCCGACCGAAGACAAACTGTCCCGATAATCTCACCGTCGAGAACAATGGGCTTGAAGACAGTGAGAAAACCACTATCAAAGCTAAAACCACTTTCTTGAAACTTGGGTGGATGGACTTTTATATCAGCGTAATCACGATAATAAGCTGCAAACAGTTTACTATCTTTTGTATAAACACATCCAAAGACGATAGATGATTCCACACGAAGAGCTTGTAGTGTTTCCTTTGCATCTTGTGTATCCTGAAAGGCCAGAGACGCTTTGCAGTTTTCTGCTATCATCTCTGCCTGTGTTGACAAACTCTTTACCATACTTTTGCGAAATGTGCTTTGCTCCCAGCCGATAAATGCAGCTCCCGCCAGCACCAGACCGGCGACGCACGCCAGCATTATAATAAATATCAGCTTATGCTTTATAGCCATATTTCGCAAAACAAACATAATTAGTTCTTTGCCTCGTCTGATTGTTCTTCTTCGACTATTCTTTTCGCCAGCCGCAGAAGCTGAGATCTGACTTTGAGTTTAGCCTGCTTGGCAGCCGTTACATTAATTTCAAAACGAACTTTTTTCTCATCCATAACAAATCTGATAATACCCCCCGCCTCGAGGAATCTGGGTATGTCTGCAACCGTTAAAACGCTGTAACCTTTAACCAGATTTATGGTTTCCGTAGGCCTTGTCTTCTCCGAACGGCAGATAAACAACAGGTGACATTTTCTGATGGCATCGATTTGCGGATGCTGCTCAGAGCCATTCTTCTCTCCGGATTCTTCAAGTTGTTCAAGACCCTTAAATCGTCTTACGATAACCTTGCTCCCTTTGACTACCCTATTCTTAATAGGTCTAAATGCTGCGCCAAACTGGTCCTTTCCAATGATACCTATAATTATTGGTTCATTGGCATCGGCTGTTTTTTCTTCCGGCCAATCCACAAATTTG
>CAYWUO010000274.1:0-1904 GCA_964461285.1 uncultured Pirellulales bacterium | reverse complement strand
AAAATGACAAATTAGCTATTCTGCTCGATAAAATGGCACAAATTCCGAATCTCGCACGAATCCGGCTCAGCTCTCTCGAGCCGGCTGATGTTACACCGGCATTACTCGATATTTTCTGCAAACACTCTAACATTATGCCGCATCTGCACTTATCGCTGCAGTCCGGCTCAAACACCATCCTGAAGAAAATGTCAAGGCAATACACCGCTGATGAATTTCGAGACAAGGTCGATTTAATCGAATCCCTCCTCGAAACTCCTGCCATAACCACGGATATTATCGTTGGTTTTCCCGGCGAATCCGATACCGATTTTCAGCAGACCGTCCGTTTAGCAAAGGATGTCGGCTTTGCGAAGATGCACGTTTTCAGATTCTCACTGCGTAAAGGCACTCCCGCGGCAAATATGCAAAATACGGTCTCTGATAGTGTCATTAAAGAGCGTTCAAAAATATTGCTCGAATTGAATAATGAGTTAGCCGGTAAATTCCGGCAGCAGTTCCTCGGTCGCACTGCTACTATTTTAACAGAAAATTCCAACAGCCGACCCTGCGGAAGAAGCGAGAGATATTTTATGGTATATCTCGATAAAATGCGTAATATCTCCCCCCAAAATGAGTTGCTGAAAGTGAAATTACTCGAAAACACAGAAACCGGCTTAATCGCCGAGCCCCTTTGAAGAAAATTAACAAATAATATATTCGAAAGCTCACGTTTACCCGCGATATCGTTGTTACTCTCATCGCTGATGCTTTTATTTCTCATTGTTTTACCTGGCGAGTAATGCTAAATTGTTATGGATAAGGCCTGATATGCTAAAAAGCTTTTTGCATAAGGAGTTAATATGAAAAAGAAATCGGTTTCAACGAGCGTATTTGTCTTCTTCGTAGGTATTGCCGTTGGTATTTCTGTCTTTCTTTTATTTTGGTTTTTCCTCGGTCGCTCAGGCTCTGAAGCGCTCTCAGGCCGGCCTGTGACTTTCGGAAACGTCAAAATCTGGGCGCAGAAACCTGTGTTTGCCGAAGGTGCTGAAGTTCCTGAAGGTTTTTATCAGAAAAACGCAAAGGAGCTTTGGATGACAAAGGATGATGCCCTGTTTTTGTTTATGACTCAGGATGATTCCGGCAAAGTTGGTAAATTGTACTTATGCAAAAGTGACGCCCAGCCTGTTTTATATATGATATCTCTGGATTCATCCGGCAGATGGGGCAAGGCAACATATAGCAGGAGCACCGGAGCCGGTTATGCCGAAGGCGATGCTTTCATCGATATTGATTTTGATGGCCGGTTTGATTTTAAAATGGTTCTCGACGACAAGGGAAATCCTATTTCTCGTTCTATATATATCGATGGTTCCTGGCGGGAGGTTGACCAGTCCGATGTCGACAACTTAAAAGCTGCGGTAGGGGAAATATTTTATACCTTTAATTTTAATACTGGTTCCTGGCAGCAGCAGTAAATTAAGATTTCACAATGTTTAGCCCCGTCCTCCGGGCGGGGTTTCTTTTATCTTTGTGACCATCCGTCCTCCATCGTTTCTCCCGTCCTCCGGGCGGGGTTGTTTAGCAGTCGTCGGCACGACGACTTAATAATTGTTAGCCCTCGGCACTGTCGAGGGTTATTAAATTACTTTTGCACCGCAGGGGTTTTATTTCGTAGCACGGCCATCTTGGCCGTGTACACTTTTTACTGTCCTCTGTCATCCAGCATCCGCCATCCAGAATCCAGTATCCAGCATCCAGCATCCAGCATCCATCCTCCAGTATCCAGCATCCAGTATCAAGCATCCAGCATCGAGAATATGTTTAGCCCCGTCACCTGCCTGCCCTCCGTAGTGTTAACGAAGGATGGGTGGGCGGGGTTTTGTTTAGCAGTCGTCGGCACGACGACTTAATAATTGTTAGCC
>CAYWUO010000273.1:0-1964 GCA_964461285.1 uncultured Pirellulales bacterium | reverse complement strand
GGATTGCTTCTGCTCTTATCATTTTAGGTAATGCAGGCCTGGTCATTATGATTGCTACCCTGGCCGGCTCTTTGGTACCTCAAGAAACCATACTTTCTAAGTTGTCTGAATCATTCCTGCCATTTCGTATTCCTTCTTATTTAGTGATTTGGGTAAACTTAGCCATTATTGTTATCTTGGTGTATGCAATATATAGATTATTCACGCACGAAAAGTTCGTCAGGAGAGTCACCAACTTTCTCAGGAAAAAAATCATCAAAAGAGAAATCTTCCAAAAGGTGTCTTTTGAAGAGCTTTTATTGGCAACGGGTGGTTATGGCGTCTCAAAAATTAAGGTCTCCACCGGAAGCCCTATACTGGATAAAACACTTTCTCAGTCCGAACTAAGAAGGCATGATATCACGGTCCTGGCGATAACAAGAGATGTTGAAACAATACCGAATCCGAGGGCGGATACGAAAATCCTTTTGGGCGATGAGCTAATCTGCTTCGGAAAATTGGAAAACATCAGAAATCAATTAGCATAATATAGGCATAGCAAACAGCGATTTTGGGGTTTATTTTACATTTCTTACATCTCAGAGAGAAAGGGAGTAAATATCCATCTGAACGAGTGAGAGGAAATCGGGAAAATTTGTTGCAATTTCTGGTGTAGGTGGTTAGGATTTGACTGAAATGCTGTCCATTAGAAATCTCCCAACGGACAAAAGGGCTTAAAAGATGGCTGAGGCGAGTGAAAACAGTGTTAAAAGCAGCCAAACGAGCGTCAGCAAAGAGATAAGTGATTACGTTGACAGACTGAGCAATGAACACCGCATGCTGGTAATCCTCAAGGCCCAATTGTACGATGGGACGTGGGAATCGATGCTCGATGACCTGAAAAACCGGCTGACAGGTAAGCCATATATATTTAAGCTGGCAAATCGAATAAATGACGATATTGTGCGCATCGAAGAGTTGCAGAAATTCGAAGCAAAACATAACATTGACTTAGCAGACTACGTAAAAATGTAAATTGAAAGTGAAAATAGTAAAATTATAATTAAAACCGAAAATCATAATTTCCGGTTATAGATTTCTCCAACAAATAGGAGGATTGGGAAATGTCAGGCAATTTACGATGTAAACTGATTTTATTAGCCGGGCTTAGCTTTCTATTCACCGGTCCAATTGCTATTGGTTTGGTAGGCAATTCAGAAAAGCTTGTTTCGCCGGCACTGCTGGAGTCCGCAAATCTAAAAATACTGTGGGACAACGAGCTGCCAATTAAAAAGGGTGAGAGCTTGGAGCGATTGGTTATCCTCGGTGAGCGTATTTATGCCCTTTCGGACCGTAACTATCTGATTTCTTTGGACAGAGAAAAAGGCACAATGATAACCGGCAAGCCCATTGCTCCGGCTGGTTTGCCGATTGGGCAGTTAGAACTTTATGAAGATAATCTCATATCTATAATCGGCGGCAGGTTAATTGAGATTGACCCACAAACGTGTACGGTGCTCAGTGCTTACTATCCTAAATTCGGTTTGGTCTGTCCTGCTGCTCGCAACAGCTCATACTCCTATTTGGCAGGAACCGACAGGCGTTTGCATACATACAGTTACGATGATATGACTCAGATTTTTGAAATTGCGGCTGATAACGACTCAATGATTACTTCGATTACAGCCGACGAGAGCTTTGTTATCTTCTCTACCGATGCCGGTAACTTAATTAGTATGATACCCGATAAGCCAAGCAAGCTCTGGCAAATCGACGTTGGTGGTTGCATCATCGGGCCGGTCGTAAGAGATGAAAATTCACTGATTTTTGCGTGTAAGGACACATACATTTACAGAATTGATATGGTCCACGAGCGAAAAGCAGAGTTTCTCTGGAAGTATCAAACCAACGCACTACTTGATAGAGCACCAAACGTAACACAAGATGTCGTTTATCAGTACGCCGGGGATAAAGGCTTGGCAGCA
>CAYWUO010000272.1:0-1982 GCA_964461285.1 uncultured Pirellulales bacterium | reverse complement strand
GCCCGGCAAAGTGTCTTTTATATGCTTTTGCAACTGCCTTTTCGATATCACTGCGAAATCTCGTATAAGCCCCGACCCATTTTTTACCTTCGCTGGTCAAAGTAGTTTTGCCGCCCAAAACGCCGCCTCGCTGTTTTTCCACTAAGCTTATTCCCAATGCCTCCTGGGCTTTCTTCAAGTCACCCCATGCCTTTCGGTAGCTTATTGAAAGCTTCTCACTTGCAGCATTTAGAGACCCTTCGTCATCGATTGCCTTTAGCAGCCGCCATTTACCGTCACCGAATACACCTTCAATATCCTTACTGCTCAGCCAAAGCTTAAATCTTGTTCTCAATTTCTTCATTTTTATTCCTTACTGCTATTACGCAAAACACCCAAGCTGGCATTTGCAGATTCTTATGTTATTCTGATTGCAAATGCGGCCAATGTCGATAAGCTCTGCCTTATGTTCCCGCGATAATTCGAACGCCTCAGCACAAGTCAGCTTCTTTATTACCCTGTCCTTCTGTGATTGCTCAAGTACGGCATCTATTAACTGCTGTCTTTGTTCCATAACCTGTTATCCTGTAATAATAAATCGTTATGTATTATCCGACATATCGATATCACAAAAAAATAATCCATCAAAAAGTAAAGCTGCGTAATTCAGCACAATTTCAAAAATATGCTATCGTATACCACTATTTTCAAAACCCGGTCTTCTATTACCTTTTAAAATTCCAGAAGATACTTGATATAATCAACTACACCAGGCATATGCTCATGCGTCAAAAATATTAAAGACAAAATTGAAATAACCCACATCGCCGGCTTTATATCCACCGTCTCACGAGATACAATCTTTATCAGGACAAACGAAATAAATCCGAACGCCAGTCCCGTACTGATACTATAACTCAGGGCAATCATAACTATTATGATAAATGCAGGAAATGCATCGCCCAGATGTGTAAAATCTATTTTCCTGACTTCTTTCATCATGAACAGCCCGACCATAATAAGCGCCGGCGCCGTTGCGTATTCCGGTACTATCTCAATAATCGGCACAAATAATAGTGCCAGCAAAAACAGCAGACCCGTAACAATAGAAGTCAATCCCGTTCGTCCGCCCTGCTCGATACCAGCCGCCGATTCTATATACGAAGTGGTAGTCGATGTCCCAAACACAGCACCTATCATAGTTGCAACGGCATCGATACCCAGCAACCTGTCCAGTCCCTTGATTTTCCCCTCCTCATCGACCATATTCGCCTGGTGACAGCACGCCACCAGCGTCCCGATACTATCGAACATATCCATAAACATCAGGGTAAAGATGCTTCCAAAAAAGCCCCATTTCAAGGCATCGATAATCCTCAATTGCATAGCGACTTCCGATACGTTCAAATGCAATGATACGAATTCGGCAGGCGGTAATATCTTCGGGTCAAATATAATTGCCAGCAAAGTTGACACCAGAATCCCGATAACGAGTCCGCCGCTTATCTTTCTCATCTCGAAAAAAATCATTACCAGCAAACCTGCAAGACCTATCAGAACTGTTTTCGTCAAAGGCCCTGCTGTTACAAGCGTATGCGTATCAGCAACAACCACTCCCAGTTTAACCAGGCCTATGAAGGTAATAAACAATCCGATACCGACAGCAATGGCCGATATAAGAGAAGCCGGTATCGCCTCAACAATCTTCTTTCTAAGCCCCAGGAGCGTCAGCAGCAGAAATAGCAGTCCTGAAAGAAATACAACCCCAAGCGCTGGCCGCCATTGCATCTCCCCTGACACAACCAGATATGCAAAAAAAGCGTTAAGCCCCATCCCCGGCGCCATAGCTATCGGTGCATTCGCATATATGCCCACGATAAGCGTACCAATTGCGCTGACTATGCACGTAACGGCTATCAGGGCCTCTTTGTTCATACCGGTAGCGCTGAGAATCATCGGATTGGCGAATATGATATACGCCATCGTAAGAAATGTTGTCAGCC
>CAYWUO010000271.1:0-2019 GCA_964461285.1 uncultured Pirellulales bacterium | reverse complement strand
CCGCTTTAATAATCTGTTCGTAACTCGGGGTGTTCCGCGCGACCTCGCTGCGATTAGCTCCAGTGTGCCGTCTTCGCACTGCAGGCCTAACAGGTTCGCTGACCTTTTTAGGATGGCCGTCAGCTCTTTGCTGTTATAAAAGTCCAGATGATACAGCATTCCAAAACGGCCTCTAAGGGGAGCGCTCAGTAATCCCGCCCGTGTCGTTGCGCCAACCAAAGTAAAACGCTTGAGCGGAAAGTTTATCGTCTTCGCGTGCAGGCCGCTGTCAACGGTGAAGTCGACCTTGAACTCCTCCATCGCCGGGTAAATAAACTCCTCAACCGGTGTGCTGAGCCGGTGCACCTCATCGATAAAGAGTACGTCGCCGGTATTTATATTGCTCAAGAGACCCATTACATCACCCTGTTTTGTCAAAGCCGGCCCCGATGAGCAGCGAATCCTGGCTCGCATTTCATTCGCTACGACATTGGCCAGGGTGGTCTTGCCGAGGCCGGGCGGGCCGTAGAACAAGATATGCTCCAATGGCTCGCCCCTTTGTTTGGCTGCGGTTATGGCAATAGCGAGTTTTTCCTTAACATTGCGCTGGCCTATACATTCGTCCAGAGACTTCGGCCGAAGCGCAACATTGAAACTTTCCTCCTGCTCGTTTACAGGTCGTCCACTTATTACTCTATCTACCGCCATAATATTTAATCTTTATTTCCGAGTTCTTTCACACTTCTACCCCCTGCTTTAATCTATATACCAGCGGCACAAGTGCCTCAGCGGAATTAATATCAGGGTGTCTCTGGCAGGCCAGCTCGATAAGTTCCATCACTTCATTTCTTCTTTCGCCCCAGGCGATAAGAATCTCCAGCGCTTCAACCTGGAATGGCTTATATACCGCCTCTGCTGCGGCCCGGCCGGATTCGGCGTCAATCGCAAAATCACCGAGCTTGCCCTTCAGTTCGGCGATAATCTGCTGGGCCAGTCTCTTGCCCACTGACGGCAGAGACATCAGTGTTTTATCGTCGCCGCCCTCTATCGCAGCCGCTATATTGGCTATCGGGATGCTCAGGGATTTGAGACCCTTTTTTATGCCAACACCTTTGACACTGATAAATTTTCTGAAGAAATCCCTTTCGCCTGCGTTTAAAAAACCGACCATTCTCGGTATCAGATTGCCGCCTGCCGGTGTGCCTTCGTAATATTCCATTGTGCAAAGAGTAATATCCGAGCCGACCTTGTTCGACATCGCATTGACGCAATAGCCCGGCAGCATTACTTCATACCCGACCGCTCCTATCTGCACGAGGGCACTATTGCTGTCAAGGTTGACAAGTTTTCCTTCAATTCTGGCTATCATAATCGTCTTTATACCACAGCAGGACTTAATATGGAATTCGCACAACATAAAGCTGCGGCTATGGCATCAGCCACATCATCCGGCTCCGGTATGGCCGGTAAGGATAAAAGACTTTGAACGGCTCTTTGCATCTGCTGCTTTGACGCTCTGCCGTTGCCGGTAATTGATTTTTTTATACGCGTCGCGCTAAAGCTTTTGACCTCAACTTGTGCTTCGGCGCAGCACTGCAGTATAACTCCTCTTGCGTGTCCCATCAATATCGCTGTCTTCGGATGGGCATAATGGGAATATAATTCTTCTACTGCCACGATGTCAGGGCTGAACTTTTTCAACAGAGACCTGGTGTCCCCGGCAATCTGATGTAGTTTTTCTTCTATCGGCGAGCGGCTGGACGTGCGGCAGACGCCCGCTTCAAGCAGCTTTTCTTCATTGCTGCCTGTCTGGAGGCAGGCGTATCCACAGACCTGCAAACCCGGGTCAATACCGATAATTCTCATTTCCTTCTCCAGATAGTAATTCCTCCGGGCTTATCTTCCAAAATGATACCAATTTTTTCGAGTTTGTCGCGCAGCGCATCAGCCGCTACAAAATCTTCTCTCTGCCGGGCGTTGCTGCGCTGCTCGATAAAAACATTGACCATTTTATCCAGCATTTGTGTATCGGCGCCAATG
>CAYWUO010000270.1:0-2040 GCA_964461285.1 uncultured Pirellulales bacterium | reverse complement strand
TATTGATAAAAGCACGGGGATTCTCACCAAACGCTATCGCTTCCAGCTTTAGTTTCTCTGCAACACGTCTGGCTATCTCTTCGCTACCACCTTTTGAAACACTTACTTCTTCAATATCAGCTTTTTTTCCCTCTTCTGAAGCCATAATAAGATTGCGCCAGTCATCTAAAGCAAAAACGTCTCTGGTAATTTCATCATTGCGGCCCGCGACTTTCGGTAATTCTATAAAAGTTACCTTCAACTGCGGGCCTGACTGCGTTATGTCGGAGTTTACTACCTCTTGTCCAGGTGCCGCCTCTGCTGTCTTTGGTGTTTTCTTACCAAGCACTCTGGCCCACATAAAGACCATCAACGTAATCAAACACACCGCAAAGACGGTCTTTTTCTTCTCCGCCACCAATCGACGAATAAGTTTATTAGCTCTGTTATTGTTATTTTTCACATTCTGCTTCATATTTTTCTTATCCCTGCCCGGCTTCAGACCTGTAATAAATTACCGCCTTTGTCTGCATACTGACTTCGCCGCTGAAATCACTGTCGTTTACAAGCTCCATGCTCTCAATGCGAATTAATCTGCCCAATCTATGCAACTGTTTATAAAATTCAAAAACCTGTGCCAATTTACCTTTGCATCGCATATCTATCGGTATGCACTTCAATTCTTCGGTCTCTATCTCCTTGGCGGGTGCTACAACCTGCTCTTTTAAATTATTTCTGTTCATCAAATCAGCAATTTTGCTTAAAAAATCGCCAAGGTCCCTTTTCACAGGGACGTTTGCTTCATAATTTGCAACTTTTGACTTTAGGTTTAATAATTGCTCTTCGAGTATCGGCAGCTGCTTGCTCTCGGCCGATGCTTTAGCAATGGCAAATGTCTGTGCAGCTTTGGCCTGCTCGACTGCCTTTATCTTTTTCCGCAAAGGCAGGTACCGTAACAGCAGAAATCCTACTACTACTGCGACAGCCAAAAAACATATAACTATTTGTTGTCTTTTTTGGAAAAACATTTTATTTCTGCTCTTCACTTTTTACTGTTCGAGATAATTTGCCAGATAGCAGCTCATCTCAAACTCACTTACTCGGAAATACTCTTCGGAATTTGAAACGTTCTCATTTGATGTAAGGTTTCGTCTCGCAGGATTATTTCCACGTTGCACCTGTTTGTTTCTTGAAAACAGCAGTATTACGTTACAAAAATACGGCGATTCTTCCAATTTGCAAACAAGGTCCGCCACATCACTCGCGTCTGCCGCAACACCGCTTATCAATACCTTAAAACGCACGTCACCTACCGGCAGTTTTCCCCTATCATTAATCTTAATCCCAGCTACCCTTACAGCAGAGACAATATTAGATTCGGCCTGCTGTTTATTCTCAAACTTTTCGGCAATAAACCGGACTTTGCCAAGCACCACCCTTTCATCAATCAAAAAGCTCATCTCAGCCAAAACGCCCGCGACATCGATTCTGGAATCGATTTCTTCTATGGACTTCACTTTCCTTCGCAAGTATGTCACTTCACTTTTAATTCCTTCCAAATTAGCCGACGTACTTTCCGCTTCTGCCTGCTTCGTTGCCATTTGGGCAATTCCTGCTTTGGCCCTTGAAATCGAATGAGCGGCAGTAAAATTCCATACCACCATCACTACAAATATACCAGCCAAAGCGACGTACTGCGTGCGATAGCTAAACTGCTGCCGCTTGTCGTTTTTATACCATTGTGGAAGAAAATCAATTTCCTTCATAACTATCTCGTATCTGATACCTTACTTCAATATTCACTCTATATACTTTTGGCCCCATCCCAACCTTTGAGACTAAGGCCTACAGCTATTGCCCACTCACAAAGCAAACCGCGCCGGTCGCTATCAAAATTTATATTTATCTTTTCGCTTGACAAGTCGAAGCCCTTCAATGGCTGAGCAACCTCAATCTCAACCGTCAACTGCCGCTTCAGGACATTTATCAAAATACTTTCGTATGCTTCCCCACCTGCAAAAACCGCCCGTTCCACACGTTTGCCTCTAAACGTCACTGTGT
>CAYWUO010000269.1:0-2069 GCA_964461285.1 uncultured Pirellulales bacterium | reverse complement strand
CTAAATCATTATCGAAATTTTAATTATCTCGTCAAGGTAAATTTTTTTGTTAATACCGCAAAAAAAAAACGCCGTTATACTGGATAAATTACTCATTATATTGTATATTTTTATGCGTAATATTACTGCTAAGATACGAAATTAACGAAACAGAAGGGGTATTTATTGTATCTTAAATGATTGTACAATAAAATGTCGATAGATTATTAAGTTCTGGTTTTAGTGATAATATGACTAAAGATATACTTAACGTTGGCGGCTATACAATAGAAAAGCGTCTTGGCAGCGGTGCCCGCAGTACAATCTATCTGGCAACTGACAACCAGGACAATTCAAAAATTGCCCTAAAACGAATTCTATTTGAAAGGCCGGAAGACGTACGAGTCTTCGAGCAGACGGAGGCCGAATATAAAGTGGCCCGGCGAATAGACCACCTCTATGTTCGCAAGTGCTACACGCTAAAAAAGTTTCGCAGTCTTTTCAAAACAAAAGAGATGCTGCTTTCTATGGAATATTTTGATGGTGATACCCTCGAAGACTGTCCAGGTTTGAGTTTGGGCGATGTGCTGCTTGTATTTAGAATGGTAGCAACCGGTCTCAATGCTATGCACCGAGAAGGATTTATTCACTGTGACATAAAGCCGAATAATATTCTTCTAAACAAGTCCGGCTCGATTAAGATAATAGACCTTGGCCAGAGCTGCAGAATCGGAACTACAAAACCGAGAATCCAGGGAACTCCCGATTACATTGCTCCCGAGCAGGTTCAGCGTAAACCACTTGACCCGAAAACTGATATCTTTAACTTAGGTGCGACAATGTACTGGGCCCTCACTGGAAAGCACATTCCGACTTTGATACCTAAAAAGGACCGTTTTGGCTTTCCTATAATCCAGAGTTGTCCAGAACCCCACGAGTTAAAAAAACAACTGCCGTCGGGAGTGTCAAAACTGGTAATGGACTGCATAAAGAATGACCCTGTGGAACGCCCACGCAATATGATGACGGTCGTGTCGAGGCTGGACCTGATAATTCACAGCATTTTTGGTGGCAAGATAAAAACGCAAAAACATGCCTCAAACAATAATTGACCTGTTAAAAAAAGGTATAGACGCCAACAACACAGATACCTTTCGACGCGGTAATTTAATTCATTTGCCTGCCGACGGCAATTTGATAATAACCGGTGATATTCACGGACATCGGCGAAATTTTGAAAAAATAGTGTCATTCGCCGATCTGGACAATAATCCCGACAGGCATATAATCCTCCAAGAAATCATACACGGAGGTCCGGAGGACCCACAAGGGGGTTGTTTATCCTACAAATTATTGTTTGATGTGATACGCTATAAATTAGATTTTCCGCAGTGTGTCCATATTATTATGGGTAATCATGCTACGGCTTTTATCAACGACAGCGAAATTCTAAAAAATGGAAAAGAGATGAATCGTGCGCTGCGATGCGCCATAGAGCGGGAATTCAAAGAAAACAGCATTGAGATTATATCAGCAATGAAACAGCTTTTATTTTCGATGCCTCTGGCGGTAAAATGTGACACGAAAATATGGATTTCGCATTCGCTTCCCAGCGACCGTTTAGCTGATAAATTCGACCGGGAAATTCTCGATAGACAACTTATACCTGAGGACTTAGTCAAGCCGGGTTCAGCTTATCTTTTGACCTGGGGCAGAAAGCACAGTCAGCAACTGCTCGATAAAATGGCTGGCCTTTTCGATGTTGACATTTTCGTTCTCGGTCATCAGGCACAACCGCAAGGATGGAGTCGCGCCGGAAAAAATCTTATAATCATCGCCTCCGACCATAATCATGGTTGCCTGCTCCCTGTAAATCTGGCAAAATCTTATACTGTGGAACAACTTATCGAGTCCATAGTGCCGCTGGCCTCTATATCTTGAAGTGTGCATCCTGAAAGTGAATCGGCGAACGCATCCACGAGATATGTAAATGGAATTATATTTTTATATAGCATTGGCGGCAATTATTTCGCAACTGCTCTTTTTGCTCCATGCATATAGAAACCATCACTATGCACTAAGAGAATACA
>CAYWUO010000268.1:0-2076 GCA_964461285.1 uncultured Pirellulales bacterium | reverse complement strand
GATTATACCAAACTTGAGATTATAAGGCAAGAAGTTATTAGAGAATTAGAGAATTAGTGAATTGTCGAATTAGTTATTGAGCTTCCCTACATTTTCTTTCAGAAAATAAGAGTGGGGAAAGGCGAGAAGCGGAACTCAAAATCTTCGCTTGTGACTCGTATCTCAAAATCGTCGCTCGTCGCTCGTGAGTAGATGCGTGGAAGTGATAACAAACACAGGCAGGATGCCCGTGTTACGGATAAATGAGACGGACTCCATTTGAAACGGAGCCCGTTGGTTTTTCAGGTTTGCTGCTTTTGATTAAGAAGGTGTTACGCTGGTCGCACAAAGGCCTTTTTTGCCCTGTCCGACTTCGAACTTAACCTTCTGGCCTTGATCAAGAATTTCACAGCCAGTCGTTATGACTTCCGAGTGGTGAACGAACAAATCTTCGCCGCCACCATCGGGAATGATAAATCCATAGCCTTTGCTACCACTAAACCATTTAATTGTACCTATACCCACAATAGCGCTCCTTTGGCCTCTAAATGGCCATAAAATTTGCCTCTCGCATTGTTTTAAAGAGGATATTCCTGAAGAGACGTGAGAATATTCCTTACCTGTAAGTATTATACCGGAAGAACTAACCGAATGCCAATGTAAATAAACATAAATAAAAAACAATTATAAGGTACTTTGGGCGTGGAGATAGACGATTAGGCTTTAAAGACGTTTTTTTGCGCTATCCAACCTTTTATTAGACAACAGACTAAAGACTACAGACTCAAGATAAAAGACTTTACGGGCTCGCAATGACTGAATCAATTGATTAGTGATTAATGATAATTGATTAATGATTAATAAGCGGAGATTGCCACGGCCTGCGGCCTCGCAATGACATTTTGTTGTTAATCCGCAAGCCAGTGAGAAGCGAATTCGGCTAAATCGGCCCAATTGACATTTCCATCGGGCTGAAGGTCTGCTCCGTGACACCAACTCGGGGCCTGACAATCAGAACTCAGCCAATACAAGGCGAAGACCGAAAAGTCAGTAAAATCAACGTCATCATCGCCGTTCAGGTCACCGGCCTGCGGAAGCGTATCTCTGAGCCATTGGGCATAAGAGCTCAGCCGGACCGCATCGAAATAATCAGGGCTTAATACATTCGGGTCGTTACTGTCCCTGAACCAGGACTGGTCATAAATAGCATAGTTTGGGTCGCCTTCGTACCCCGACTCATAATGAGCCTCTACAGCTCGTGACAGGCCGGCTACCTTCCAGACGCCGCCAATTTTGATAAACCATCCGCATCCGGAATCGTGGTCGGCAGGCATGCTTTCATAAGTAGTTGAAAATCCCTCACCTAAACCATCAAAATCGGCGATAACTACATCTGAAATTAAACCTACGAGGTTACTATCGTTTGCAAAGCTTTGAATTCTATTCGTGCCAAAACGAAGCGTTGTATTGCTCGCACCATCCCACTGATAACCATAAGTTATGCCATTAGTGTCGAGCAATCCGTCCCTGCCATCTCCGTAGCCGCCTACAACAAAATTTTTTCCGACCTCGTTGGTGTTCTGATATATGTCAACAAAGTTTGCAAGATTTGCACCATAAAGTTTTGCTATCCGCAGGTCCGCCGTATTATGGTCCCAAACCTGTGAGACAGTATATTGCTGCCCGGCAATCTCGACCAAAGCATTAACACTACTGCCGGCATGCCGTACCGTTAATACACAGTTCGATGACACTGCGACGCAGCTGGCGTTACTACGCCAGCGTCCAACAACATCATCAATGGGTCTGTCTGTCCAGGTTACAAGGTTCGGCTCGCCATCAGGGTGCAAAATAACACCCAAAGCAAAACCTGCAGTCCAAAATAAAACCGCTATTAGAACCAGCACACATACCCAACTATTTTTGTTCTTATGCTTCATAGCATCTGAATTAATTTACGGGGATTACGAGGTGACCATCCTCCTTAAGAGCCTATCCGAATAACCCGCTCTATTGCGGCCGGCTGCAAAGCCCGATGCCTATGTTGTCAGCCAAAAACGTTCTCAACGTGGAGAAAACCACGCCTCCGAGCATTTT
>CAYWUO010000267.1:0-2078 GCA_964461285.1 uncultured Pirellulales bacterium | reverse complement strand
TTGTGCCGGAGCCTGTCCGCCGAAGCCTTGGCGAAGGCGGATGTCTTCGTGGCTAAAATTTTTATAAAAAAACCGCATTTTCTGCTTGAAAATCGGCCATAATATAGTATAATTGAAAATGTGCTCAGGTAGCACATGTCCGCGGAGCTCCGCAAGTCATGAAAAATGAACTCTTTTATGCTAAACATAATTAGTGAAAATTCGTGTGTATTCGTGGCTAATTCTTCGTGCCTTAGTGTCTTCGTGGCTAAAATTTTTATAAAAAATGCCGTTTTCTGCTTGAAAATCGGCCCATATCTTGTATAATTGAAAATGTGCTCAGGCAGCACACGTTCGCGGAGCTCCGCAAGTCTTACGGACAAGCAGTTCCAAGTCAAATAATCTACTAAAATTCGTTTTGAACATTTGTTATTTGGAGTTTTGACATTGTTTCGGATTTCGATATTAGTATTTCGGATTTCTCGCTTTTGTCCACCTTCGCCAGAAACATCTGTCAATCAAAAGCGAGTAAGTATGCAAAACGAACCCAATTTTATGAAAAATCGAACAAACGTAACTTATGATAAATCAAATAGATATGAAAATGCACCCCTGATTTTTGGCCCAAAAATCCCAAACCCAATTTCACCAAGTGTCCAAATGAACCTAAGTCCTTATATATCAATGAACTACGAACCACGAACAACGAATTATCATGGGAAAAACAAAGCCAAAACAAAGCCAATTCAAACCCAATTCAAACTCGAAGCGAAGCGGAGATCCCTATGGGTGAGCTTCTCAGAATTCTCAAGCCAGGGATCAATTCAAACCCAACCTGCCCTGAGCGTAGTCGAAGGGTCTATCCTGAGCTTGTCGAATGGAACAAATCCAATTTAGTGCAAAACTTGACTATAGTAATAAAACATAAGATAATTGAATCAGATGGAGTTCTTTGATTTGATTTTGTAAAAGGTCCAGGCAATATGGAAGAAAAAGTCAGCGTGGAAATAACCCTCGAGGATAAAACTGCGGTCGTGGTTTTCAAGAGCGCTTCAATAAGTTATACGGAAGAGATAGCGCTCATTTCAAAACAAATAAAGGAATTTATCGATAACAATCAACCAAACAGAGTAATATTTGATTTTGGGGAAGTAAAATTTTTCTCATCTCAAGTACTTGGGCTGCTTTTGGAAATCAGGGCTAAACTCCAGCCGTATAATGGTAAAGTCGCGATAAGTAAGATAAATCCACAATTGCACAGGGTTTTCAAAATAACCAATCTTGATAAGGTTTTTAGCTTTTTCCCGGATAAGCAAAGCGCCATCAAAGCAATGAGTATAGATTAACTGCCACTTTTACGGGGATTGGAAATCATTGCTGCAGTGCAGCAATGTGTTTAATTAGAGAGGCAAAAGATATGTATGTTGCGATGCAATTTTCAATTTTTATGGTGAATAAACCTGGCGTACTCGCCCAGGTGCTCGGTGAATTTGCGCGAGCTAAGATTAATATTATAGCAATGACAATGATGGACTCTGTAGAACATGGAGTTATGCGGATAGTTTTTACTACACCGCAAAAGGCAAAACAAGTGTTGTCAAAACTAAATATGGGCCATAACGAAACAGAAGTCCTATGTGTAAATCTGGACAATAAAGCCGGTGCGCTGGCAACTGTAGCGGAGAAACTGGCTAAGAACCACATAAATATTTCATACGCATATTGCACCGCAGGTGCGAAAGGCGGCCGAACTACCGGTGTTTTAAAAGTAGCCGATGTGAAAAAAGCAATGAGAATTCTGCAGCAAAATCACAAAAAGGACAGCAAGTCAAAACCAGTTCTCAGACGTTCGCGGTCTGGGAGAAAATAGTTGTTTAACATCAGGGCTAAAAGGTCTTTGGAGAAAATTTCATGCCCTGCATTTTGTCCATCCTAATGAATATACCAGGATAATTCATTGTTGGACGCGCTGTTTTGCATAAAAACAATTGACATAAAATGTGGTTGGCAGGTATATTATGTAACGATACAGTTTATTTAGCTTAGGGGCCGTAGCTCAATTGGTTAGAGCGTCGGACTGTCGATCCGAAGGTTGTGAG
>CAYWUO010000266.1:0-2126 GCA_964461285.1 uncultured Pirellulales bacterium | reverse complement strand
TCAACATCAACCCTATAAAAAACATAAAGGTTAATAATATCATTGGATAAAAAGGATGTACCGGCTTGATTTTTCTTCTCTCATCGGCCTTCAATACCATATCTGCTTCAATTGCTCCAATTGCAAACGGAAGCTGACTAATCTTCTCGGCGGCAGCTATCATTGCCACTGCATACCCCGGACATTTAGGATAGCCCCGCTTGATTGATTCGCTTAGTGAATATCCCTGAACCAACCATTTTTTTATTCTCTGTAATATTTTTGAGCGATTATCTCTTCTTCCTCCTGCCGCTGTTTCCAAAGCCATCGGTAACGGCAGATTCTGTCGCATACTCGAACCTATCGTCGAAAGAACATATGTGGCAATTACATGACGTGATGACAAAGCATAGCTTATGATTGCGCCTATAAATAAAATAAATAATCCGAATCCGATGGCACCCAGTGGACCTAATACAGCCCCTAGAGTCAAAATTAATAGCAGAGCGAGAATACCTTTAAGTAGCCTTTTCGCCCAAATCTGAGGCCATTCTTCAGAATCCGGCTCACGCCTCGCCAAGCATACAACTATCAACGTGGCGACAAAAATGACAGGTGCAGATAACATACCCCAAAGTGATTCTCTCAAAGCCGAAGCAAAAAACAACAATAAACATACAATTGGCAATGTAATCAACGCAATACCCGACTTCTTATAGCCAAGGATTACAAAGAGTAACAAAATCAATATTACTACAATTACAATCATACTATCACCAATCATCCTGCTGAAGATAACGACTGGACAATCGACACCATCGGCAAAAACATCGCGAGCACAGCTAAAGCTACAAAACCTCCTACTGCGATTATCATAACAGGCAGCAAAACCGCCTGTAATCTTGCCTGTCCACATCGCGCCTGTTCAGTATACATCTGGCCGAGACTATACAGATTATCCTGCAGTTCATTACGTTGAGTTCCCAACTGGATGGAATACAAAAACAACCGGGGTATCATTTTGCAAAACTGCCCTGCCTCTAAAATATTCCCCCCCTGCTCAATCTGGCCGGCAATAGCTTCACTTTCCAGCATTAGTTTGGCACTTCCTGCCGAACCTGAAGCCAATCTTATGCACGCAGGCATATCACAACCGGCTGCAACCATCATCGCCATCGCTTCAGCCATCCTGCCGAGTACGCTACTATGATAAACTCCACCTATAACAGGTATTTTCAATAACAGTGATTCCTTGAATCTACGCCCTGCTGCAAATCCGGAAAGCATCGCAAAGACAACAATTATCGCCGCAATAATAATTCCAACTGTTATCCAAAAAGGAACTACGTTTCTCGAAATATTGAAAAAGAGCAAAGTAAGGGCAGGTAAGCGCATCCCTTCTGCCATTCCTGTAAGTATCGTCACAAATTGCGGGATTATAATCAGAAATACCGCCGTTATAATAATAGCAGCCAAGGCCAGGATTACTGCAGGGTAACACAGAGCTTCGAAAATTATTCTCCTGGTCTGATTGGCCAATTCCAGATGTCTGTTAAGACTTGTGAGCATCTCGCTCAATCTACCCGTTTCTACCCCCGCCTTTAATATCCGGCCGTATAGAGATGGAAAATGCTTCTGTCTTTTTTCAAACGCCTCTTCGATACTCACTCCTGCCTCAAGTTCTTCAGCAATAGCGTTGACGAGTTTACGCATCGACTTCGAGCTGACATCATTAGCCAGCTCCCGCAATCCTTTTTCCAGAGGAATCCCAGCTTTTGCTATGGAAGCTAATTGCTGATTGAAAAGCAAAAATTCGTTCCTGCCAATGGCTGTTTTGGGTTTTGCGGCTTTGGCCTTTTCAACAAAATTCACGGTAAGCTGCATCTGTTCGAGCATTTCGCCTGCTTCTTCGAGTGAGCCCGCCTCAATCACACCTTTCATCAGTCGACCAGCCGATGTCAATGCATTATATTCAAACGTCGCCATTTTATATTCCTCATTACGTTTCGAGTTTTATTCTTTCAAATTCAGATGCGTTAGAGTGTAAAGGGACAACTGCAAAAAATAGAATAATAAAACAGATTAATGTATGTTTCATATCTACTGCCTGCACCTATTAATAATCAAACGACTCCGCAGACCTTGTT
>CAYWUO010000265.1:0-2205 GCA_964461285.1 uncultured Pirellulales bacterium | reverse complement strand
ACCCACGACCTCTTGCATGCCATGCAAGCGCTCTCCCAACTGAGCTATGGCCCCAAGTTTATATAATGTTAGCATAGACAAAATATATTAGCAAGCTAATTTTTATACCGAATTTCCTGGTTAAATATGCATTTGAGCAACGTCTGATTGTCCTTAGCGCGCTAATAAATTATAATGTCTCACAAGAACCGCTGAAGTAGATAAGCGTATTGAAGAGCATCAGAAGGATAGAAATAGAGGTTTTTATTAAAAGACAGAGAATATTCATAACCGGATGTGTTCAGGGGGTCGGCTTTCGGCCGGCTGTGTACAGAATAGCACAGGCGCTCGGGCTTATGGGCTTTGTCTGTAACGACACAAAGGGCGTAACCGTAGAATTACAGGGCAGTGATGAAAAAATAACTGAATTTTTAGAACGTCTGAAATCGGTCGATAAGCCACCACTGGCAGAGATAAAATCATGCGAAGCTATTGATATAGATGTTATCGAGGGTGAGGGTAAGTTCGTCATTAAGGCAAGTGATGCGCAAGGAACGGCTCTGTCTCAGGTGACAGCCGATATTGCTGCCTGCCGAGACTGCCTTGCGGAGATGGCCGACAGAAATGACTTTCGCTATCGGTATCCCTTTATAAACTGTACCAACTGCGGGCCGAGGTATTCAATAGTCAAAACCATCCCCTACGACAGGTCCAATACCACGATGTCGGTCTTTGAGATGTGCGAGAAATGTGCTTCTCAATATGCAGATGTAACCGACAGGCGGTTTCATGCCCAGCCGGTTGCATGTCCTGCCTGCGGGCCGAAAATCTGGCTAACAAATAACAAGGGAAAGACAATAAAAACAGAACAAGTGATTGCTGAAACCGCGCGACTACTTAGAGCAGGAAAGATTGTTGCAATTAAAGGCATTGGTGGATTTCATTTAGCTGTTGATGCGCTGAATGGCCAGGCGGTCAAAAGACTGCGAGAGCGTAAGAGGCGAGACCATAAGCCGTTTGCTATGATGGCTGATTTGGTCGAAAAGATAAGAAAATATGCAATCGTAAGTGAATCGGCAGAAGAGGTCTTAAAAAGTCCCCGAAGTCCGATTGTTTTACTGCCAAAAAAGAAAGGTTCAAAAATAGCTCCATTGGTTGCAGAGGGTGTTGACTCCTTTGGTTTTATGCTCTGTTACGCCCCGCTGCACTATTTGTTGTTTGCGGAAGGTATAGAAGTATTAGTAATGACCAGCGGCAATATCTCTGATGAGCCGTTGATTTGCAAAAACCAAATCGCAATAAAGAGGCTTGGCGGCGTAGCAGATGCCTTTTTGATGCACGACAGGGAGATTTACCGGCAGGTTGATGACTCGATTATTCATTTTATCGATGGTCAGTCGGTTCCTTTAAGAAGGGCCAGAGGGTACGTGCCGACTCCGATTTTTACCGAGGAAAGCTGTAAGCTGGATATATTCGCAGCCGGCTCGGATTTGAAAAATACCTTCTGTTTTGTAAAGCAAAATCAGCTTATTTGCAGCGAGCATATTGGCGACCTTGAGGACGCGGAGGTCTATCATCACTATATTGATTCAATCGAGCATCTGCGGCAACTATTCGAAGTCGAGCCAAAGGTCGTGGTATGTGACCTTCACCCTGGGTATTTTTCCACTCATTATGCCTTATCGATGGCGGATGTTCACCCCGTTAGAAACAAGACGCCAGAGACAGCCAACTCGCGTTCGACTGGGATTTCTAACGGGGTAAAAGTAATCCAGGTGCAGCATCACTGGGCTCATATTGCATCGGTACTGGTTGAGAACGGCCTTGAAGGGCCGGTCATCGGCCTTGAATGTGACGGCACCGGCTATGGAACAGATGGTGCAATTTGGGGCTGTGAGTGTATGATTGCATCCCTAAAGAAATTTGAGCGGTTCGGCCATCTGGCCTACTATCAACTTGCCGGTGCGGATAAGGCAAGCAAAGAAGCCATAAGACCTGTTCTTGCCTTGCTGAAGAAAGCTTACAAGAATGATTTTGACCTGCACAGGTTCAAATGGCTGTTTGAGAGAATTGAAGCTGATACAAAGAAACAACAAATCATATTGGAGCAAATCGAAAAAGGGATTAACACCGTTGAGACCTCAAGCTTAGGCAGGGTTTTTGATGCAGTAGCAGCTATGCTTGGGCTGGGCAGCTACAATCATTTCGATGCACAACTGCCGATGG
>CAYWUO010000264.1:0-2211 GCA_964461285.1 uncultured Pirellulales bacterium | reverse complement strand
ATTTTTATTTGAAGAGACAAAATGGGCCTGACAGCCGATACCATCGATGCGAACACCATTTGCGAGAAGATTTTCGATTTGCGTTATGTAGGTGTTGGCGTTGTAACCGTTCTCGACAAGGACGCCATAATCGTTTACATAGAGTGTGATATCCGGATTTCCCGCTTTTGCCATCCAGGCCATCTCGTTGATAATACCGTAACCGAGGCGGCGACGGAAAAAGTCGCCGTTAATCATTTCGTTGTTCAGGTCAAATTCTTCAATACGACCTTTGAAATGCTTTGTAACGCCAACGGCACGACGTTTGACGGCTGCGCGAAGCTGGTCGTTATCGAATTCTTTCAGCCAGGACATAATGTATTTGTCTTTGGCCCAGAAAATGCAGTGGCCTCGCATCGGTATGTTGTGGTCCTGGCAGAGCTGCCATATCCGGTCGGCCCTGTAATAATTAATATCACCGGCTTGCCATTCGCAGTCATACCACTTCAAGGCATTTTCGTGAACGGCGTAGTTGAAGTTCTCGGAAAGGACTTTCAGAAACATCTTTCTGTCTTTCGGCGACATTGGATTTCCTGATTTTTCCGCGAGCTGGTTTGTAATCGCGGTGCCAAATAAAAATTCGTGACGTACCTGCTGAATGTTAACATCAGCACCCGGTTCGGTCTTTACCGTGATATCGCCCATTCGGATTTCCGCTATCCGGGCGTCTATAGCAAATGGTGTCAGCTTTGCTGAAATATCGTCCTGTGCAAAACAGGCAGGAACAATAAGTGTAACTACAATCATAAATATAAAACTTAGCTTTGCCATAATTACGTTCCTTATTTGCATTTGACTATCGTTTCTGTTTACTAACCGGCTGGTTATCTTTACTTATATACCGGGAAAAGTCAAGCCAAATCAAGACATCTGATTGGCTTTCTGGTATCCTATACTGACTTTATAAGCACTTTTTGCAGTGAAGGATTGACTATTGGCTAACATAAACATATAAATACATTTTTCATTTCCTTATTTTATTTAATTCTTATAATAAGCATTAATTTGTCTTTCGCAGCAGGACATTGAAGGATTTGAGGCAGCAAAGGATGTAAATAACCAGTTAATGTTTTCTTTCAACTTTTAGCAAAAAAGGAGTTTTATATGAAGGTTAAAATTTTGTTCGGCCTGTTGGCATTGACAATCGTTTTGTTTTTTTGGAGTTCCGCATCGGCGGAAATAAGCCTGGAGTATGCAGGTGTACAAAAATATGTTTCATTTAAGATTACAAATGAATGCCTGCGAAAGCCGGTAATAATTACAGGCAAAGAGACGGATGCTATCTACTATGAAAGTCTCGAGGGACGCTCGTACCTTACTGGTGAACCATTCTGGATAGAGAACATCGAAGGCGGTTTTCACGGTCGATGGAGAAATAACGATGGGCGCACCGTCGATGTGCTGATACAACCTCAAGGCAACAATTATGATATAAAATTCAGTGCTGAGCCCAGCGTGAATATTCAAAGGTGGGGTTTTTCGGTTCGAGCATCGGCTGATGAATATTTTACCGGATGCTTCGAGAGGACCGTTGACGGTGACCAGAAGTTATCATGGAAAGAAGGTATTGAAACCGCCCTTGACCTGAGGGGAGGAACTGTGGAGATGTTTATCCGGCCAACACTCTCACTTTATTGTCCATTCTATCTTTCATCAAATGGATACGGATTATTTACCAAAGGTACATGGCCGGGGTCTTATGATTTCTGCAAAACAGATGAAGAGCTGGTAAAGATTTCATTCGAAGGGCCTTCGCTTGAATTAATACTTTATACAGCCGATAAACCCATGAAAATTGTAAGCGCTCATAGTCTTAATGTCGGTCCTACGATAGTTCCGCCGAAGTGGGCGTTTTCGTGCTGGAGATGGCGTGATAACCATGTCAACAAAAAGAGCTATTATGACGGAACCGGTGTGGATGCACCATATAACAGCCAGGTCGTTGAAGACATATTAATGATGGAAGCTTTTGGTATACCGTTCGGTGTTTACTGGGTGGATAGACCCTGGGCAACCGGAGATTACGGTTATAATGACTTCGAGTGGGACAGGGAAAGATTACCTAATCCGGAGGACATGATTAAATGGCTCGCAAAGAAAGATATAAGGTTCCTTCTCTGGATTGCGCCGTGGGTGAATGGTGAGATGGCAAAAACTGCAATGGAAAAAGGC
>CAYWUO010000263.1:0-2276 GCA_964461285.1 uncultured Pirellulales bacterium | reverse complement strand
CCACGAATAACGGTTTTGCAAACCGTCGCCTTAGGCCACTTGGCTACGCCGCCAAACTATGACAAACGATTAATGATAATTAAAAAACATTCCTTTTTCAAGCAATATAAGCGTTTTTTTTATCTGTCTTTTTTTGGCTCTTTGGTAATATTTACGCATTGAAAAGCGTCTATACTCTATGGTGAAAGACTAACTATAGTGATGAGAATAGGCCGAGGTTTTTCGTGTGTAAGTGTATAAGCTTAAAAAATTTGTGGATTTTATCGGAATCTCTTCTGTAAAACTTACAATAAAAATAGAGAGTTGAAAGCAGTCGTGTGGCTGCAGGCTGAGTTTTCGTCTTTTATTTTATAACCTTTTATTGTATAATAACATAGGTAAACAGAAAGTTGACATTACATAGAAGTTAATTTGGAGAAGAGTGTTATGAATTGTAGGTTTCGACCTGCATCTTGGTGGATTTTGTGCACAATTATAATCTTTGGCGTTGCAGGTGGGTGCAGCACGAAGCACTATAAAGAGCAGGCTGACAAAGAAGTGTATAAGATTATTGACGGTAAATGGCGGCAAGGCTTCGGCACAAAAGTCAATTACAGAATCAGTGATGTAAACGCTTCGCCCAACGACATCCGTGTTGAAAATGCTGTTCCCGAATCAGGCGTCATAAATCTCGCACAGGCAGTAGCCATCGCTACTGCAGATAATCGAGAATATCAAAGCCAAAAAGAAGGGCTTTACTTAACGGCCCTTGACCTAACGCTGGCTCGACACCAGTTCGCCCGGCAATGGTTCGGCACTATCGATGCCAGCTATGCAAAAAACAGCGCTGATGAAAGTGTCGGCGTCGATGGTGGATTGGGTTTTAACCAGCTATTGGCTGATGGAGCGCAGATAAGTGCCAATATCGCTATCGATTGGGCACGCTTTCTTACCGGAGACCCGCGAATGTCGCTCGGCTCGGTCCTCAGCGCAACTGTCGTGCAACCATTGCTCAGAGGCAGCGGCCGGGACGTCGTACGGGAAAACCTCACTCAGGCAGAGCGAAACGCTTTGTACCAGATACGTTCGTTCAACCGTTATCGCAAAACGTTTGTTGTTTCGATTATAGATGAGTATTACAGTGTTTTGCAGCGAAGAGAAGAGGTAAATAATGCCAAGAACAATTATGATATGCAGGTCGAATCAAAACGGCGTCTGGATATGTACGCTGAGGCCGGTCGCGTGGACCGTTTCGACGTGGATGAAGCGGAACAGAGTATGCTGAGGGCGGAGAATAACTGGGTGTCAGCTCAGCAGAGATATGAACAGGCGCTCGATGCGTTTAAGATAAGGCTGTCCCTGCCGACCGATGCTGACGTAGGATTAGACCCGAATGAACTGGAGGTTTTGAAGGAAATCGGGATAAGCGAGCCCAACTATACGCTGGACGTGGCTGTTGAAACGGCATTGGCTCGACGACTTGATTTAACGAATAGCGCCGACAGGGTCGACGATGCCGGACGCAAGATTAAGGTAGCTGCCGACAATCTCGGCGTAGAACTGAATTTGATTGGCAGCGCCACGGTAGGCTCAACACCCGATACCGATTACACCAGATTGCAGTTTCATGAAGGAACCTACGGATTGGGTCTTGAATCAGATTTGCCCTTCGATAGGAAAGCCGAACGTAACGCATATCGTGAAGCAATGATATCATTTACACAGCAGCAGCGGACGTATCAAAACGATATTGACCAGGTCAAACTGGAGGTGCGCAGCGCATATCG
This sequence comes from uncultured Pirellulales bacterium, assembly GCA_964461285.1. Classification (GTDB taxonomy): domain Bacteria; phylum Planctomycetota; class Phycisphaerae; order Sedimentisphaerales; family Anaerobacaceae; genus CAZBWE01. The sequence continues at coordinate 510 of CAYWUO010000263.1, read as the reverse complement.
CCAGCTGCGCGAACAAGCTGAGGCATACCGCATCCAAAAACTGAGCCTGGAATTAGCCGAGAAGCGAGTAGTGAGTAACGAAATGCTGTTAGATGCAGGGCGGATTACCGTACGACTTTTACTGGATTCACAGAACGCTTTGGTGGAGGCACAAAATAGCTATACAAGAGCGCTGGTGAGCCACACAATAGCAAAATTGAACTTTTTCAGTGATATCGGTGTATTACAGGTAAGGCCGGATGGAATGTGGGAACAAACAACACAATGACAGGCGATGAGAATCGACAAAATAATAAGCCGATGATAAATAAACTTTGGCATTTATTAAGCATAATAACCAGGTCAAAACGTAATACTATCATAGTATTTCTGGCTATAATAATTCTATTGTTGCTCGTGCTGCCGGTCGCAATGAGGACGGGATGGTCATCAAGTAACGGCACGAAATCGAACACATTCACCGTCAGGTGGGATGATTTGGTCATTACGGTTACTGAAAGCGGCGATATT
>CAYWUO010000262.1:0-2316 GCA_964461285.1 uncultured Pirellulales bacterium | reverse complement strand
TTGCCAGCTATTTTCTTATTGTGTGGGATTTTTGTAAATATGCACACGAAAATAATATTCCCATAGGTGCCAGAGGAAGCGGTGTAGGCACACTCGTTGGGTATTGTCTGGGATTATGTGATGTTGACCCTGTTCGGTATGATTTGCTCTTCGAGCGTTTCATGGACCCGGAGCGTAACGAGATGCCTGATATCGATATCGATATCTGCCAGGTTCACCGGGCCAAAATCATCAACTATGTCCGTAATAAATACGGGCACGTAGCACAGATTATAACTTTTGGAAGAATGAAGGCCCGAGCTGTCATTCGTGACATCTGCAGAGTGCTTGGAGTACCGTTAGCTGAAGCAGACAGGTTGGCCAAGCTTGTACCTTTCTCACTTGACATGACGCTCGACAAAGCGTTAAAGACCGAGCCGCAGTTAAGGCAGGCGTACGAGCAAAATGAGCTGACAAGAAAAGTAATTGATATCTGCAAAAGGCTCGAAGGTCTTGCACGCCACGCTTCGGTTCACGCTGCCGGTGTTGTTATTGCTGATGAGCCGTTGACTAATTTCATACCCCTGTATAAAGCGTCCAGCTCCGACGATATCATAACGCAGTACGAAGGACCTATGGTCGAAAAAGTGGGTCTGTTAAAGATGGACTTTTTGGGCCTGAAGACTCTGAGCGTATTAGAGCGTACACGCCAATTGGTAAAAGAGCTTCACGGAATAGACATAGACCTGGAAAAACTTGACCTTACCGACCGTAAGGTCTTTGAGCTTTTTTCCAATGGTAAAACGAAAGGAGTTTTCCAGTTTGAGTCTGCCGGCATGCAGAACATGCTGATTAAGATGAAGCCGGACCGTATCGAGGACCTTATAGCGGCAAATGCCTTGTATCGGCCTGGACCGATGATACTTATTCCGGACTATATCGACCGAAAACACGGCACTAAATGGAAGCTGCCTCACCCGATTATGGCCGAAATCCTCAACGAGACATACGGAATTATGGTCTATCAGGAGCAGGTAATGCGGATTTGTAATCGGCTGGGCGATATACCTCTGCGGGAGGCATACACACTGATTAAGGCGATAAGTAAAAAGAAGGCCAGAACTATCGCCAAGGAAAGGGAAAGATTTATAGCCGGCTGTGTTGATAAGGGTCTTTCCAGCCAGCAGGCTCAGCAGATTTTCGAGCTTATCGAGCGCTTTGCCGGTTATGGCTTTAACAAGAGCCATTCAACGCGTTATGCCTTCATTGCATATCAGACTGCTTATATGAAAGCCCATTGGCCTATTGAATTTATGGCAGCCCTTTTAACTTACGAAATGGGCAATACCGACAAAGTCGTCGAATATATTTCCGAATGTGCTGAAATGGGGATAGAGGTTCGGGCACCCGATATCAATGAAAGTGGCGTTGATTTTACCCCGATATATGTCCAGTCGGATGGTGGGCAGAAGCAAAAAGGTGTGATTCGTTTCGGCTTAGCTGCGGTTAAAGGTGTTGGAGGAAAGGCGGTCGAGCAAATCATTGCTGCTCGTAAAAAAGTTGGCAGATTCCAGAGTTTTTTCCATTTCTGCGAAAATGTCGAATTGCGGGCCGCCAACAAACAGGTTCTTGAATCCCTTATAAAAGCCGGTGCATTTGACCGGCTGGGCGGCAATCGTGCGCAAATGATGGCTGGGCTGGAAAAGGCAATGGAATACGGTACAACTCTGCAGGCTGACAAACAGAATGGCCAGATGAGTTTCTTTGGTCAGATGCCAGGTGAGGCTGATTATGCGCAAGATTATCACCACCTGCCTAATGTTGCTCCCTGGCCCGAACCGCAGATGTTAGCTTATGAGAAACAGGTTCTGGGCTTCTATGTAACGAGCAATCCTTTGAGTCATCATGCTGAAATGATAAACCTTTATTCGACACACAATAGCTCTAAGCTGGATCAGACCGTCCAGGACAGGCAAATCGTGATCGGCGGAATGATAGCGAAGATACGATATAACCTTATAAAAACCGGGCGAAATGCCGGCTCAAAAATGGCCGTCTTTACGCTTGAAGACCTGCAGGGACAGGTCGAAGTAGTAATGTTTCCGGATGTTTTGAATAAATACGGCAATGTATTGGTCCAGGATACTATTGTTTTTGTAAAGGGAAAACTCGATTTCAGAAGAGAAAGGCCGAATGTTTTAGCTGTGGAGTTAATCAAATTAGCAGAGGTTCGAGAGAAGTTGACTGCAAAGGTAAGGATTCAGCTGGATGCCGAAAAAGTCACTAAAGAGAAAGTGGCCATGATAAAGGGCATCTGCCAGAGTCATAGAGGTAAAA
>CAYWUO010000261.1:0-2316 GCA_964461285.1 uncultured Pirellulales bacterium | reverse complement strand
TGTCCTCATTTCCGTTGTTTAGCGCATTTTTTACTTAAAAATAACTAATGCTTCGTAGACAGAAGACCAAAAGATAAAATTCCCATTTCGCAGAAAAGATGCAAAATTAAACAAGGATATTCCCTCAATCCTTAATTTGTTGTAGTGTTGAGCAGTCGCAGAATTGATATTTGGAGAAAAAAGATTTTGTATGTTAGTTTTTCATCCTTAGCCGGTTTGTGCCGTTTAATTCACCATTATCTCGTCAGGACGGTGGTATCATAGCGTACGCCATCCGGTACGGGCACAGGCACGGCGACAGTAATGCCATGCTCACCATCAGTCTGCCGGGAAGAGTCAACAGCGATAAAGGCGGTGTAAGCTGACATCAGGCCATATTCAAGGGCAACCTGCTTAATTTCACCGGGCAGGTCGGGATTACTGTCATAGGTAGCCTGGTTAGCAAGGTCCTCGATTCTTTTCCTTGCCCAGACACAGGCGATGCCTTTATGTGTGGCTGCTGAATCGTCGAGGTCAACAGGGATGGCAATCTCCTCTGTTCTATCACCGACTTTGCCGGCAACTCGAATAACTGTGCTGCCCTGGCCGCTGAACCTTCCGATGATAATTATTGGGCGACCGACAAACAGGTCAGGTATCACTTGTGGATACGTATCAGTAACCTCCATGCCGGCCCAGTCGATAGATACATCGGTAAGAGCTGGATGACTGATGCGGTCGTAGAAAAGGTCGACCACTTGGCCCGCACTATCGTCCAGGCCGATATAAGCGACGGCACCCTTGCCGAGCTTGGCCATACGGTCAAGAAGGTAGCGATTAACGGAAGAACCGACGCCGAAGCTGAATATTCTGCTTTCGCCGAGTTTCTCGTGTACCGCGGCGAGAATTTCCACTTCATTGCCGATATAGCCGTCTGTCATAAAAGATACAAGGCGGAATCTATGCGGGTCATGCGGAAAATCCAGAGCTGCCTTTATGCCTTCAATCATCATAGTCCCGCCGCTGCCTTTAAGCGATTCCGCATACTTCAGTCCTCTGCGAATATTTTCCGATGTCGCCTCCACCGGCTCAGGGCCAAGCTGCGAGGCATTATTGGAAAAACGAATCATCTGGAAGGTATCGTCGGGCTGAAGCTTTCTAAGAGCGCGTTTGATTGCATCTTTGGCCTTGGCAATTGGCTTGCCGCTCATACTACCGGAGCAATCGAGGACAAAAATCATTTCCATAGGAGCACGTTTAAGATGATTAAGATTCTCCGGCGGATACAACATCAACGTAAAGAATCCGCCACGCTCGTCGCGATGAGTTACCAGCGCGGACTTAACAGTTCTGCCCGCAACTTTGTATCGCAGGACAAAATCCTTATTCGGGATACTGTCGAGCGAGCTTAGTTTGACGGTCATCTTTTCAGGACTTGTAACACTTTTAGAAATTACGTGATTAGTGCAAAGGACCTTCTCGATGGTAACACCGGCATCGATGTCAACGGTTACGGCAATATCGTGGCCGCTTCTCTCGCCGGATTTTAGGTACTGGACTTCTGTTTTCTGTCCGGATATGCCGGCTTTGCCGTGTGCGACGGCGCCTACACCGTCGGTGTAACCCGGCGGATTAAATCGAGGCCCAACGACCATCGGAAAAATAAACTCGTACCAGCCATCCACATACGCAAGGGTACTAAAATATTTGATATCGATGTCGATTTGTTTGCCCGGCTCTATATTGGCTACCTTCTGTGTGAAGATGTTGGGTCTTTCCTGAGTTAAAAGTGAAGCAACATATCCCCTGTCCCTTGCCTGCTGATAAATCCGTTCTGCCTCTTTACGCTCGCGAATAATACCGCGAATCTTTCTATCGCCGATTATCATAATAAATTCATTTATTGCGGCATTCTGCGGTAATGGAAATACATACACCGCTTCTATCTTTTCATCGTAAGGATTATGGAACTGCTGAATAACATGGATAGTTGCGATATAGCCGGATATCTGACCTTTTACATCGGTATGCTTAAGAGGCAGCGGTATCTCCTTATCCTCCTCGGGCATTTTTACAAGCATAGCGCCACAGCCGGGAGTATCTTCATCAGCAGGTGCGGCCTGGCCTTCAGGACGGCATATCACCCATATTTCATCCTCCGTGACATTCAGTATCTCAGCAGGCATTTTTCCGCCTTGAACAACATCATCGCCCTCATAATAATACGATACACCAAATTTGTCCGCGGCAGCTCCACGTACTACTGCTCCACTTTTTGATGGACGCTGTAAATTTACTCTTCTGCCTGTGTAACGACCATTTTTAACTTCGAGCAGC
>CAYWUO010000260.1:0-2327 GCA_964461285.1 uncultured Pirellulales bacterium | reverse complement strand
TCTTTACCCAAGGAGTGCTTTTTGCAGAGACTCAGGCAATCACCAGCTGACTCAGCCGAAACAACTGCAACGAATTTGCCTTCGTTGGCGATGTTGAGCACATCGAATCCGAGCATATCTGCCGCCGCTTTCACGGTTGGCTTGACCGGAATATCGGCTTCTCTAATTTCGATACTCAGGTTACTTGCTCTTGAGATTTCATTCAGTGTTGCAGCCAATCCACCGCGGGTCGGGTCCCGCATAAACTTCACCCCGTTTGTATTCTCTAAAAGTTCACAGGTCAGACCCGCTAAGGCAGCGCAATCACTTTGCAGTTGTGACTGGAACTTAATACCTTCCCGCTGGGAAATAACAGTCATTCCATGGTCACCGATTGTGCCGTTGATAATTATCTTGTCGCCAGCCGTTACTTTATCAAAACCCAAATCCACACCGGTTAATCTCTCGCCGATACCCGCTGTATTGATAAAAATTTTATCGGCTGCGCCGGATTCGACGGTCTTCATATCGCCTGTAACAATATCGACATCACTTTCCTTCGCTGCCTTACTGATACTTGTTAAAATCTTATCAAGCAGTTCGAATTCGAAGCCATCTTCGATTATCAGCGATAGCGCCAATGCTGCAGGTCTTGAGCCGGCAACCGCCAAATCATTAATCGTTCCGCAAACAGCAAGTTTTCCGATATCACCACCATTAAAAAATAACGGTTTGACTACATAGCTGTCCGTGGTAAAGCAGATTGAACCCGAAGCAAGATTTAACTTTGCCGAATCGGCCAATTCGTCAAGAATGTCATTTCTAAAATGAGGCAGAATATGATTCCGGATTAATTCATCCATCAATTGCCCGCCACCACCGTGCGCCAGTAATATTCTTTTATTTTCATCGCTCTTCATCACTTCTGCCTCTTCCGCCCATATTTAAACCACGCTGCACATGCCCCTTCGGAGCTTACCATACACGGCCCAATCGGTGCCTGGGGAGTGCAGCTTTTTTCAAATAAAGCACATTCAGGCGGTTCAATCAATCCAGACAATACCTCGCCGCATCGACAGCCGCTCGTATCTTCAACTGGTGTTTCGGTTATGTCAAATCGTTTGAAGGCGTCGAATTGGCTGTATTTATCCTTTAACTGAAGGGTGCTTTTTTTTATCTTTCCCAGCCCCCGCCAGTATCCGTCCGCCGGTTCGAAGCACTCATCGATGATTTTTTGAGCAGCCGTATTGCCCTTCTCGGTTACCACAGCTGTGTATATCGATTTTAGTTCCGGTTTACCCGCTGAAAGCTGCTGGCAGATCTCTCCAAGACCTTCGATTATTTGCAGCGGCTCAAAGCCAGCTACCACGCAGGGCCTGCCGAAATCTTCCACAATCTCGGCGAAAGCGCCATAGCCGATTATCACGCTTACGTGGCCGGGACAGAGAAAAGCATCTATATTATTGTTTTTATCAGATAGCAACGCCCGCATCGCCGGTACAACTAATTTGTGCCCGCTTAAAATGCAAAAGTTATTGATATTCTCCCCGGCTGCCTCCTTTACCACTACAGCCGTCGCCGGCGCAGTGGTTTCAAAGCCGACCGCAATAAATACTATAGTTTTATCAGGATTGTCTTTCGCTAATTGCAGAGCATCTTCGCTGCTTAGAACCACCTTTATATTAGCTTTTGTCCGTTTTGTCTCAAGTGAGCCGCCTTTGCCGGGAACGCGAATCATATCACCGTATGTGGCAATTAAACAATCATCACGGTCTGCTAACCGCAGAACAATATCGATATAACCCTGGTCGGTAACACATACCGGACAACCGGGACCGGACAAAAGTTTCATCTGTCTGGGCAGAGTCGATTTTGTACCGCTGCGGAAAATAGCAACTGTATGGGTGCCACAGACCTCCATTATATTTATTTGCCGCCCTATTTTTTTACAGGCAGCATCCATCAAACCCTGTGCTTTATAAATGCGTTCGAGCATAAAGTCTATCCTGAGATTTTATCCGTTGTCTGGTCGAAATCCGCTATTTCTGCAAGGAGCTGCCAGGTCTCTTGCGCCTCTTTTTCGTCCACAAGCGATATGGCAAAACCGGCATGTATCAGCACCAAATCCCCCAGTTTGGCTTCCGGCAGCAGTGTGGTCTTTGCCCGCCAGCGGTTACCCATCGCATCGACAACCGCATTGTCTTTCTCCAACTCTACTATCCTTGCCGGTATCGCTAAACACATAATTTTCTGATTCTATGATTAGGAATTCATAAGACAGGCCGCAATTGCTGCCTGGCCGAGAGCTATTCCGCCATCGTTGGACGGCACCTCTCGATTAAATAATA
>CAYWUO010000259.1:0-2358 GCA_964461285.1 uncultured Pirellulales bacterium | reverse complement strand
AGGTATCCAAGCAACCGCCTGACTTCGACGGATTGACTCAAAATATCATATCCGCATACCGTGGCTGTTCCACTGTCGGGTCTTAGAAAACAGGCTAACATTCTCATAGCGGTTGTTTTTCCGGCTCCATTAGGACCGAGAAGGCCGAGGACCTGCCCCTTTTCGACGTTGAATGATATGCTGTCAACCGCTACGATTGGGCCGAATGAGCGACGAAGTTCTTTAACCTCTATCATATCTGTCTCCATATAACCAAATTCTAAAACTTTTATAATATTAATATCGTGGAAAGCCCGCAAATGACTTTAATCACGATATTGCCCTGAGCTGCGGGCCTTTTATGAGGTTATTAATTTACCCGAAATTCCTTGACAGTCAACCCCATTAGAGACTATTTTTCGCTCATTTACCTGAACTTTTTGTCTTTTTGCACCATTAAATGTAGTTTTTAATCGCATAATTCTCTAATGGGGTCAATACTTGTTGTCAGATTATTTTGTTTGAAAAGACGCTTAATTTTGTGTTTCATAGTCATAGACAGAGTTAGAAAATCGATGTAATTCCAAGAGAATCAAAAGGTTATGAGCCAGGTAGCGAGAGTGAAGTTTGTCGATTACAAAAGCAGCATTTCCAAAGCTCTTGAGCTGATTGGTGCAGGAGGACTGCTGCCGCAGGACGGCCTTGTTATAATCAAGCCGAACCTGACAAATTCCTCCCCGCCGCCGGTTACCACGAGTGTCGCCGCGGTGGAGGCCGTTTACAATTACTGCAGGGCCTATACAAAGGCAGAAATCGCTGTAGGCGATGGTTGCGGAAGCGGCAGGACTCCCGAGGTTTTCGCAGCTCTGGGATATACAGGACTGGCGAAAAAATATGGCATAGAATTGATTGACTTTAACGAGGCAGAGACGGTCGTTGTTAAAAATAGTAATGCCTTTCAATTAAAACAGTTTCATATACCCAAAATCGTGCAGGGGGCGTTTATGATTTCGCTGCCGGTGCTTAAGGACCACAGCTTTACGAAAACGACTGTCGCAATGAAAAATATGTTTGGTATAGCGCCGGGTAAATATTATGCCGGCTCGTGGAACAAATCGAAGCTGCACAGCCCTTCGACGGATAAATCTGTTGTAGATGTTTGCCTGTACAAAAAGCCGGATTTGTCAGTAGTAGATGCGTCCGTTGCCCTGAAGGGAATGCATCTGGCTGGTGAGCACAAGAAAATAGGGCTGATTCTGGCCGGCTTTGACCCTGTTGCGGTCGATGCAGTGGGCAGCGAGCTGCTCGGCCACAATCCGAAACGGCTGGAGTATCTGAGACTTGCCAACGGCCTGCTCGGAGATATGGACAACATCGAGATACTGGAGGGTTGATATATTTGCCTGCGTACGATTTGTTCTTTGCAATTACGGCGGCAGGTTAGCCGTTTGACTTATGGTTTCAGCCAGATTGCTCGGAAGGTTTTTTTGTTTGCCTCGAGCAGGAATTTGTTCAGGCAGGTCCCGTCCTCACGAAATTCTCCCTCCATACAATCGTTCGGACCGGCTATTTTAATAACCAAACTGCCGTCATCGCTGAGCAGCAAAAAACTTGCTGAATTCTCAAAAGGGATTAGTGCCTCAGGAGTGAAATTATCTTTCTCAAACTTTAATTGGCGTACTAATACCGGCTGAGTGTTTATATCTGTTGACCAGCGATATAGAGCGAATTTCGGTTTTTCATCGCCAGATCCGGCGATAATAAAATATGCCTTATGGAAAGGCGAGTACTCCATACTTCTTATGCCCAGTCCCGCCATGTCCCACAATATCGGCTCACCGAAAATTGGTTCATCCTGCTTTTCAATCACTCCATCGGCATTTTTTAAGGGTACGACAAGAGCGTTTGGCTGGTGGGTATCGCTGTTTTTAGGAAGGGGGTTGCGAAATCCGATATAAAGTATTTTGCCATCGGCAGATGTACAAAGCGCTTCGATATTTAGTCCCTTTTTTTTGGGAGCCAGCTTCTTACGTTCTTTTTTTGAAAGGATTTCGTTTAATCGGGTGGCTTTATCCAGTCCCAGGTTGTGCATAGACTCGGTCTTGATGAGCTGGTGGATGAGAGTTTTGCAGGGTCTGCCAATGGGTTTAATAGTCACTTTTCCATCTTGAACCTTGACCGTTGTGGCGAAGAAACGATAGCGGTTCGGCCTGGGCCGGCCAACTTGATTTCTGCCGTGCGAGGTAATCCAGTAGATACGGTCTGCTGCCATAGTCGCGCCTTCGATGTCGGCCTCGGGGTGTTCAGGTTCAATATCGAGGAAGTCTGTCAGGTCGTAAGAGAAAATAGGCGGTCCACATTTATTGGCATTGTAAATCC
>CAYWUO010000258.1:0-2395 GCA_964461285.1 uncultured Pirellulales bacterium | reverse complement strand
TTTGTTCGCTTCCACATTTTTCGCAAACGTGCTTATTTTTACCGGTGCTTTTCTCCAGGAATTCGGCCTTATGTCCACATTTATTACACTTGTACTCAAATATTGGCATTGCTATACCTCCTTTACAATATAGGAGTTACCGCTCTATAGACAGACAGCATCCATTCGAAAGCTCTTAAGCTGTAAGAACGCTGGTCTTTAGCTGAGCGTTTCTTACTCTTTACTGCTTTTCTGGCTCTCAAGTTCTTCTATACGCTTTTTGATTCCGTCAAGGCTGTCTTCAAGATACTCTGCCTGACCTTTCAGGCCGTCCAGCTCTTGCTGAGGTGCAATCGTTGGAGCAAACGGCGCACCGCCATAAGCATAAGGGCTCCCTGCACTTGGCGCACCGCCATAAGCGTATGGGTTCACAGCACCGCCATATGCTGGCATACCATATCCGGCTCTACCCCAACCCATACCTCTGCCCATGCCTCGGCCTCGACCCCAGCCCATACCCATACCACGTCCGCCAACAGGATTTGCATAACCTGGCGCTGGGAAACCAGCACAAAAACCCGCAGCCCTACCTGTCATTGGTCCCATGCCTCCAGGACCTGTTCCATCGCCACCTGGCATAATAATTCTCCTTTCAAAAAAAAATGTTAACTTCTTGTCATTTTTGTTCCACATTTAGGACAGCTTATCGCGTTACAAGGCTGTCCGGCAGCATGAGCAGCCGCAGTTCCGCATTTCGGACACACACAACTTCCGCCCGGCCCTGCTGAAAATGGACCGCCCATCCTGCCTCTACCCTGGCCCTGGCCTCGTCCCATACCCCGGCCTGTGCCAGGCCCTTGGCCGCCAGGACCTGTTCCATCTCCTCTTGGCATAATATCCATCCTTTCTGCAATTAAATGCTAATTTAAATCTACCACCTAAACCCGAATCTGCCTCTGCCGCGACCACGGCCCCAGCCTCTGCCTCGACCGAAACCTCGGCCAAAGCCAAAGCCTCTGTGAAGCCACGGATTAACCCAGCCGCCATAAGGCATTCCATAACCAGCACCATAGCCATACGCACCAGCACCATATGGCCCGATTGCCGGTGCACCGGCACCATAGAAACCAGCTCTACCTATAGCAGGATTCATATAACCAGGCATCGGATAGCCCGCACAGAAGCCGGCAGCTCTTCCTGTCATTGGCCCTAAACCCGCAGGACCTGTTCTATCTCCAAATGGCATATCTGTCACCTTCTTTCCAGTATTTTCAAAATTTCCATTTATTTGACCAACGGGTACATTCTGTAATCCTGCAAAACCTTTTACCTGACCAAGGTTTTCTTCGGAAACTGTCAATACACAAAACCCCTGACCTCGTCCTGTCATTGGTCCTTTACCTTGCGGTCCTGTGCCATCAAAACCCGGCATCTATTCGGCCTCCTTAATTAAATCAACCGCGTTTCTATAAGCCTGGCTCCTCCTCAAAATCATCTCACCAATTTCACAGCCCAAGTCCTTAGCGATTACAGGGCACTTTGCTTTTAGTATGAAGAATATATTCTTGTCCATATCGCTTAGAGTCTCGTAATTTCCCTGTCCCTTTGCAATAATCAAATCAGCCTCGTCAAAGCGTTGCCTAAACTCCTTTGAGCATAATTCGAGAATTGTCCCCGGCGCGTCCGAACCGTTGTCAATTACCTCTACCATCTTTGTTAAACCGGCAAATTCGGCATCTTCCATTGTTGCATCGTTTATCACGGGCTTACCCTTGACGACCAAAGTAATCTTCTCAGCAGGTAACTGCTCAATTAACAATCGGTCAAAAACTATCTCGCCGGCGTTATCAGCTAAATAGAGTATCTTCTTTGCCTCGTTTCCCGCATTTCTAAATTCTTCTACCTGCCGACTGTTAAAATCCGCTGTCAACGAATCATTAATTATCTTCTCAATTTCAGATTCGGCTATTGATGTTTTAACACCCAAATCAATAATGTTCCCCGCAATAGCCAGCCGAACGGTTGTTTCCAGTGGATTTTCAGATGTCCTAACGCTTTCCTTTAATTCATCGCATATTCTCAAAGCCAGGCGGTTATATCGCTGCTTCAATTCGCGATACGGGTCATCGTCACCAATCAGCTCCCGAATCAATCGGTGTATCTGCTGGCCTATTACCGGCGGACTCTGGCTCATATCCAAATCAGCCGCCAAGATAAGAACCTCTCGCACTACCTGTTCGTGAATTTTCTCATCGTCTGTTGCCAGCCTTGCTGCATCTAAGGCCTGGCGAACAAAACAAGCAATACAATCCAAATAAATCTGCATAACTCTAATTACCTAACTGAAAACCAAAATTCTAAATCCAATGTCCTTTAACATTGGCTGGTTCTATTATTTTCGTTTCGGACAACACAA
>CAYWUO010000257.1:0-2426 GCA_964461285.1 uncultured Pirellulales bacterium | reverse complement strand
AAAGTTCGCATAACCAATAATTGCACGGTTCGCGGCTATCAGAGAGACTCTAATTCCAAGACATTGGATTTTAAAATCAAGCCTGGTACTGACGGAGAAGAATCCGAACGATACGATATTTACGCCTATCATTATATACCTGAGGGTGGTGAAATACTCACCGTCCCTGTGGAAGAAACTTATGTCTCTCAGGTTTTTGGCGAATTTGAATCTGAGCCGGGTGGTCAGATTTTTGTTGATGGTAGTGTTGTTATCGGCGGACACGATGCCATAAATAGCGGCAACCAGGTCATCAAAGGTACGATGACAGTTGTAGCAACGGGCAATATCTGGGTTGCGGATTCGGTGCGTGTCGATGGCACGCACGATGCGAGCAATATGCCTGCGGAGGATAATCCTAATGTCCTGGGACTAATTACCCAGGGAGTGGTCAAGGTTGTTGACCCGGGGATGTCCGAATATGCAGAAGGAAACCCGAATTATTATCCAGGACCGCCTCCGAGTGTGTCGGGACACGTTTATGCCCCGGTAGCTCATCCGGAAAGCACTGACCCGGAAAAAATTCATTTGCGTTATTTATCTGACCCGATGGTAGTAGAGGCAGCTATAACAGTCGGCGGCGGCGGATGGGGTGCTGAAAACGTCGAGTGGGATTATTATTACACGACTTATGGAGGAAGGAAGGAAGACGGCGGCTCGCAAGATGATTTAATTGTACGAGGCGCTGTTATTGAAGCCATGCGAGGTGTCGTCGGACGTTTACCCAACTACTATTACGCAGGCGATGGCTTCGTAAAACAATATTATATGGACGAGCGGATACTCGAAGGCATACTGCCGGGAGATATCTGGCTGAGAGGCAAATATGTCCCTGCACCTTCCGGCTGGCATGACTATCGATATTAATCCACTCCCCCCACGCTTGTCTGCGCAAGCAGATTTAAGCTGCTTGTAAGTTCAACCTCAGTTGTCGTTTCTATAACAGCTCTATAACAGCAGTGATTTCAATCCCTATTCTGGGCAAGATGTTCAACTGTTGTTACGCCATATAATTTTTTAAGAACAATTCTCGAACCTCAGCGATTTTATAAATGGCGTCCATGCCCAAAGATTCCCCCGAAAGATTCGCATTCTAATCCTGATAAATATGGTATCTCCTTGTTATATAAGGGTTTATGGTAATTGAGAGAGTAGCATAGCTTTAGCTAAATCCGTTGTTAATCTGGGTAAATATGCAAAAAATTACCTAAATTTACATATGATTTTCTTGATTTTTTTCTTTATATCAGGTATATTGAATTATGAAAGGTGCTGAGAAGGTTTTTCATATCAAACTTTCTCCAAATCAAAAACAGATTGCTCTGATTGTATGAAGCCGTAAATGGGCTTTAGTTTTGTTGCTGCGCAGACGGTTGGTGCAGAGTCTGGTGAGAGTTAGTATCATCATAATAGATCTGAAAAATCGTGATACTAACGTGAAGTATTTGGGCGAGGTAAATACCGAAAGAATAATCAGGGGGTCTTAAAGAGGAGGATTGATATCATGAGAACTAAAGTAAAACGATATTTAGAAAGGAAATATGGCTTTGTGCTTGTTATAGTTGTTATTTCCATGGTTATCCTTTTTCTTTTGGGAGTGGGAATGTTAAGCGTGGCTTACGGTGTCAGACACAGAGCCATTAGGTTGAAGAATGAAACGATTGCGATAATGGCTGCAGAAGCCGGTTATGAAGAGGCAGTCTTTTGGATGAGCCAGCAGCTTGATATGCTAAGTGCACTGCAGCAGGGCGCATCAGGAACGAGCGGTGAGCTGAATTTTCCAGACAGCTCTTGTGGTTATCAAATCAAGATATTTACATTTATTGGTTCTCGCCCTGTTTACAGAGTTGTATCAACCGGTAGAAGCGGGATATTCAGAAAGACAGTGGACGTGTATGTGATTCAAGCGTTGAGCGGCTGGGATATGGGCAAGTGCAGAGTTCCGCTCGGAGGAACTGAAACTTATCCGGTATATTTTGCGGACGGTGAAATTATCAATATGCGTATGCATATTAACGACCTTGAAGACAGCCCGGATGAAAGAGACATCTATATAGATGGCGAGCCGAGTTTTGCTGAGCTCGTAACGATGGGTGAATCAAGATACACTGATGGCGGTGATGATAAATACGGCTCTGTAATGGACCTTTTTGAGGAAGCGATATATTTTAATCAGCCTGAGTGCAGGATAACAGACGCAGCTGTTGTTCAGAGCAAGCTCAATCGTTTCAGGGACAGTACGAAACCGGGCCTCAGGTTCATTCCGGAAGCAAGTTCGGATATTCCAAGGTCCCATGCTGCCGTTCAGCTCGAATTCTTTGTTGAAGATGGCGTTGGCAAAGTTCGCATAACCAATAATTGCACGGTTCGCGGCTATCAGAGAGACT
>CAYWUO010000256.1:0-2430 GCA_964461285.1 uncultured Pirellulales bacterium | reverse complement strand
TACAGGGGTCAGGTTTTTGAAATCGAATTTTTCTTTAACAGCCTTCGAAACAATCCCTGTGACGCCGATTACTTTGCCATTTACCGTAATTTGTGCACCGGTTTGTGCCCAGACCAGCTTTGCGGGAGTAAAGATTATGTGGGTATCTCTATCGATACTTTTTATAAGCCCGTCAACAACACCACGCAGGTCTCTTAAATCACTGTCACAAACCAGGGCCAGCTTGGTCTTTTCAACCGGCAAAGTATCAGCTTTGCCGGTCGGCACAAATGTATCTGCTATCTCAAATATCCTGCATGGCTGGTTCTTGACGTTAAGGTTTGTTTTTAAAACACCGAGAAGAGAGCCGATAAGACACTGACGAAGCAGATTTGTACTCTTCCTGGATTCGTCTTTAACGCTAAGATCTTCCTTATGCTCAAGGTCTGTAAAAAGTTCGGCAATGGAATTGTCAACAAAACCCACAGTAATCGTTTCGTAAAAGCCGCAGCCGTTAAGATATTTGCCAATCAAACCACCCAATTTTTGAAGAACATCGACCGACGCCACTTCGATACTAATTTTCTGCTCTGTCGATATCCTGTTATAGCCGTGTACACGGGCGACTTCTTCGATTAAGTCAACCTCGCGGTAAATATCGCTTCGCCACGAAGGCACATTACAAGCTATCAAGTCATCCTTTCTTTGCGGCTTAAAATCTAATGCCGAGAGAATTCTCACTGCTTCTTCAGCGGGTATTTCAATACCAAGCAGTTTATTCAGTCGCGACATCCGTAATGTTACTTCTTTCTTCGCCGGTTTTTTGGGATAAGTATCAACCACACCTTTGGCCACTTTACCCCCTGCCACCTGCGTTATCAATTGTGCGGTGCGTTTGGAGGCCCAGTCTATCATCTCGATATCTACTACTCGCTCGAACCTAAAAGCTGCTTCCGATGGCAGTGCCAGCCGTCGGGATGTTGTCCGCACGCTGACCGGGTCGAAGTACGCGTCTTCCAGAAGGATTGTAGTCGTAGAATCGCTGACTTCCGTATCCAGTCCTCCCATAACGCCAGCTATGGCAACAGGCCCCTGGGCATCCGCAATAATCAGCATATCAGCATTGAGATTGCAGGTTGTGCCGTCAATACTGATAATGCATTCGCCGGAAATGGCCTTTCTCACTACTATTTTGCCCTGTTTAATCTTGGCGTAATCGAAGGCGTGAGGCGGCTGGCCCGTTTCCATCATCGCATAATTTGTTGCGTCAACAACGTTATTAACACTGCGCAGGCCGACTGCCTCAAGGCGTTTTATCATCCAGTCAGGCGATGGCCCGACCTTAACGCCCTCGATGACCCGGGCGGTGTATCGGCCGCACAAATCAGGTTCGGCAATCTCAACACTGGCAAGCTCCGTAACGTCCTTATCCAGCTCGTCAATCTTAACCTCCGGTATCTTCAGTTCTTTGCCGGTCGCAGCCGCTAATTCGCGGGCGATACCAATGTAGCCGAGGCAATCTCCGCGGTTGCTGGTTACTTCAACATCGATTACGGTATCATTACCGAGCCGCTCTATCGACTCACAGGGAAACCCTAAATCACTTAGAATCCCGGCGACTTGCTCCGCGGAGTGCTCTATTTCGATATAATCACTTAGCCAGTTTAACGAAACTCTCATAATGCTCGTGCCATAAGAAAACAAAAGTTCAATTTCGTCAATAACATAACTGCCGGATGTGCCTCTGTCAACATTAGAACTGATTTGCCATCGCAAAAAACAGGTAAATTTTGGGCTTTCTAACTCTTTGGCTTTTCCTTATAATAATGCAAATTGACGGCATTCGATAATTCAAGGAGAGCTGTTATGACAAAGCACAATATTTCAGCCGTGATACTTGTTGCCTTAATCGCAGCTTTGCTGCTGGCCGGCTGTGTGGAGCGTCAGCTTACCATCAATACCGAGCCGCAGGGAGCGATGGTGTTCTTAAATGACGAGGAGATAGGCGAATCACCGGTTACGGTCTCATTCGAATGGTACGGCGATTATAATGTCAGGATTAGCAAAGAGGGCTGCGAAACCTTAAAAACACATCGTAAATTGAAAGCTCCGTTGCATGATAAGTTTCCGTTCGATTTTTTTGCTATGCTGAATCCCAAAAGAACTGTCGATTCTTATGAATGGACTTTCGAGCTTGAAGAGAAAAAGCAAGTCAGCCGTGAAAAACTAATCCAAGATGCAGAGGAAATTAAAAAGCAACTTTAGCGTGGGTCGTTTAGCCCCGTTGCTTGCGACGGAGTTATTTTGGTTGTTAGCCCCTTGCACCGCAAGGGGTTCCTTAAGCCCCCAACTTTATGTTGGGGGTTCTCGTTATGCGGGGGCGTTATTAAATTATGTTGCACCGCAAGGGGTTTCCCTTTTCGGTTAGCCCCCGGACCTGTGCCGGCGGGC
>CAYWUO010000255.1:0-2480 GCA_964461285.1 uncultured Pirellulales bacterium | reverse complement strand
CATCGTACATCCTGATAATGTCTTCGAGGTTTACAAGGTCATAGTCTTCAATCTTCGGTACGAGGATATTTTTGCAGCGGCGTTTTTGCAGCCCCTGTGTAATGAAACTACCGAGAAAACCGGCGCCGCCGGTAACCACAACTCGTTTGTCCTGAAAAAAACCACTCATTGTAATTTTCAAATCGAAATTCTCAGTTCCTATTTCCCATGGTTTTTAATAAGCTTTTCGCACTCTGCAATTTTCATATCAGCGTCAGCCATCAGCTTCGCAAGCTCTTTGAATGTTACTCTTGGCTTCCAATAGAGCAATTTTTTGGCCTTGGCCGGGTCGCCCTGCAGGAAGTCGACTTCTGTCGGCCTGAAATAGCGGGCGTCAATCTCTACATACTTTTGCCAATCCAAATCAAGATAGCTGAATACCTCCTCTACAAACTCTCTAACCGAGTGGCTTTCGCCGGTGGCTATAACATAATCGTCAGGCATATCTTGTTGAAGCATAAGCCACATTGCTTCCACGTAATCGCCGGCGAAACCCCAGTCACGTTTTGCGTCCATATTGCCTAAGTATAGTTTGTCCTGCAAGCCGCATTTGATTCGCGTTGCAGCTCTTGTAATTTTTCTTGTAACGAACGTCTCGCCACGCCTTGGCGATTCGTGATTGAACAGGATTCCGTTGGCGGCAAACAATCCGTAAGCTTCTCGATAATTCACCGTTTGCCAAAAGCTGTATACTTTCGCACAGCCGTACGGACTTCGCGGGTAAAATGGTGTTTTTTCTGTCTGCGGGTTTTCGACGGCTTTGCCGTACATCTCGCTGCTGGAGGCCTGGTAAAACTTCGCCGGCTTTTCCATAGCACGAATCGCCTCAAGCAGCCGAAGCGTTCCAAGCGCATCTACATTGACTGTATAGATGGGTGTATCAAAGCTTACCCGAACGTGACTTTGCGCACCAAGATTGTAAACTTCATCGGGCTTGATGTTATTTAGAATCATTGACAGGCTTCCACCGTCGGTCAAATCCCCGTAAACCAGCCTGAGTCGCGGTTGCTCATGCGGGTCTGTATATAAATGGTCAATCCTGCCGGTGTGGAATGACGAGCTTCGCCGTATAATACCCCATATATCGTAACCTTTTTCCAGCAGAAGCTCTGCAAGATATGAGCCATCCTGTCCTGTGATGCCGGTAATTAATGCCTTTTTCATAGTATTCAACCTCCCTGCAAAGGGGCTAAAAATTAATATCTAAAAGCATAAGATAGCAAATAATATGTTTTATAAGTACCCGGTATTATGCACTCGAAGTCTTTTGCTCTTGTGTGCTTTGTTTGTACTTTTCATTATCAATAATCATTTGCAGTGTTTCAGCCAGGGAAGTTTTGGGTTCCCAGCCGATTGTCTTTTTGATTTGCTCTAAGGCCGGCACTCGACGCATCATATCTTCAATAGGCCTTCCGTAGGCAACATCGTATGGAACAAATTCCTTTTTGCTTGAGCTGTCTGTCATTTCGATGATTTTATCAGCAAGCTCTTCAATCGCAATTTCCTCAACCGAGCCGACGTTATATACTTTGCCTGCCGCTTTATTGCAATTCATCAGCTTGATAATTGCTTCTACAAGGTCGGCCACGAAACAAAAGCATCGTCTTTGTTTGCCCGTACCGTAAATCAGGACCGGCTCGTTTTTTAATGCCCATTGCACAAATCGGGGCACTACCATTCCATACCGGCCGGTTTGTCTCGGCCCGATGGTGTTGAAGAACCTGCCGATTATAACACTAATGCCGTACTGTTGATAGAAGGCAAGACCCAAAAACTCGTCTATTGCTTTACTGCAGGCATACGACCACCGGGACAAATTCGGACTGCCGAGCACAATATCATCGTCTTCATGGAAGGGAACCGCCTCGTTTTTGCCATAGACCTCACTGCTTGACGCAATCAAAATTTTCCTGCTGTACTTATTGCATGCTTCGAGCACTGCCTCGGTGCCGCTGATATTTGTCTCTATAGTGTGTACCGGGCTGTCAGCTATGAGCTGGACTCCGACGGCCGCAGCCAAATGGAAAACAACGTCGCATTGCTCTACAAGAGTGTCCATCAGCTTAGAATTGCAGATATCACCTTCAACGAAATCAAAGCCGGGATTGGCTTTGAAGGTTTCGATGTTCTCTAAGCTGCCGGTACTGAGATTATCGATAACTATTACGTTATTACCATCCTTGAGCAGCTGCTCGGCCAGATGTGAACCGATAAAACCCGCACCGCCTGTAACAAGTGCTTTCACTGTTATTCCTGTTAAACCATCCTGAAAACTTTAACTTTATAAAGAATAATGGCCATTAATCAATCATCAAAATCATAAATTGACGAACTTTGGTTAGACTCCGTCCCCGTCGGCCGCGCTAAAAAACGAAACACAGACCCCGCTGTATATAAATTTTCTTCGGAGACTTTTTTCACCAGTCAGATATGCAGACTTG
>CAYWUO010000254.1:0-2491 GCA_964461285.1 uncultured Pirellulales bacterium | reverse complement strand
GCTTCTTTTGTAGTTCCCTCTATATAGGGGCAGTTAGTCACAACAACAACAGTATGCCCGGCTTCCTTTAGTTTCTTGACGAGTTCCCGATTATTACCACCTTTCACAATTCGTGCATAATAGTTGGTCGTAACGACAAGGTCCGCCTGCTTTGCGAGCTCGAGTGCCTCTGCAATATCTTCCTCAGTTGCAGCGAATTGCGTATCATCCAGAATTAAATTTGTTGAATGAGTCGTCATTGCCTCACAGAACATGTGGGGGTGGCTGTAAGAGTCCTTGCCGAGGAATTCATAAGGAATAGACTGTTCAATAACCAGTATTTTCTGGTCTTTCTTTAACGGCAGTATTTTTTTATCATCGCGTATTATCATCAGGGCCTTTTTTGCAACATCCCAGGAGAAATCTATAACTTCCTTGCTTCTGACAATGGCACGTGTTTTTTCCGGGTCCATCTTCCCCGCTGTTTCGAACAAGCCCAGGTCATACTTCATATTCAAAAGACGTCTGACGGCATCATTGACCCTGTCTTCAGACAGCTCACCTGTTTCAACAGCACGTTTCATTCCGAAAAAGCACTGTGACCTGGATTCATCATCAGCTTTCAAAAGTATTATATCTACCCCTGCTTTTATTGCTAATGTGCAGGCTTTTGGAAGAGGCCATTTCTTAAGTATGGCAGCCATACCAATAGCATCAGAAACAATAACACCGTCGAATCCCATTTCGTTTCTTAAAAGCCCGGTAAGAATATTTTTTGATAAAGTAGTAGGGAATTTATCGTCATATGCGGGGTAAACAGAATGCCCCGTCATAATGGCTTTTACTCCTGCCTTTATTGCTGCCTTAAAAGGAACTAATTCGACCTCATTCATTCTCTTTTTATCAGCTCTTATTACATCCAGCACATCATGAGCGTCAGTTGCCGAATCACCTCTTCCGGGAAAATGTTTTGCAGTCGCTACCAGACCTCCATCCTGAAATCCTTTAATTAAAGCAACAGCAAATTCTGCGCAAATCTTGGGGTCGTCACTAAAAGACCTGATTCCAATTTCAGGATTCCTGGGATTTATATTTACATCACAGACCGGCGAATACATTTGAGTAACGCCTATAGCAGTTAATTGTTTGGCAATGGTCAAACCTATTTTATAAGTCAGGTCAACATCACCAATAGCGGCCATACCCATTGGAGGAGGGAACTGTCTTATGCCGCCGGCGGTATAATCATTTTTAAAATCACCTTCAAAATCAATAGTCATATGGAGAGGAATTCCGGTTGTATCCAGGGCGATTTTCTGCATTTTATTCAAAGCTACCGTCAACTCTTCAGGGGTTACACTGACACCATGGCCTTCACCATCATAATAAGTGTTTGCTATAGTAAAATAGCCTTCTGGTTTTTTAAAACTCTGGTCTATTTGTGAGTTACCCCAATAAAGATTTTTGCAGGTTTCAAGTCCATATGGCTCCAAACAAAGACCCCCGGCGAATAATTTTGTGACCTGCTCAATTCCGCTTGGTGTTAATATGCTGCCACGCCAGGTAAATGTTAAAAGCTGGCCGACCTTTTCTTCCAGGCTCATACTCGCTAATTTTTTACTGACAAATTCATCTCTTTCTTTTGACATTTTTATCTCCTTGATTGTTTATGATTCCCACTTACCGCGATTATCAGGTCCTACCCAAAATCCTCGCTCATTCTTCCAGCCGTCTTCGTCAATTTTCAAATCTTTTGTCTTCCATCCTGCTTCAATCCGTTTTGTTAAATCATCGAATCCTTTATTCCATGTAAGTCCGTCGGGAACTGTAACGTTCATACTCCCGGCGGCATTTGCGTATCTTAAACAGGATTCGATAGTATGACCCCACACAAACGCAGAAAGAAAGCCCGCAATTGCCGAATCACCGGAACCAAGCGCTCCCACAAATTTTTCTTCCTGATAGACAGGGAACCAAAGTTCGCGTTCAGCCCAGTTTTCAAGGCCAGAGCATCCTGCTGCACCTAATTTCTTAAGCCGGTCCTGCCCGGCGGTCCGAACATATAATCCTCTGTGGCCGCATTTGACCATTGCTATTGCTGTGCCCATCTCTATCAAGTCATTTCCCAGGTTGGAAATCTCTTTCACGGTCATATGGTCGAGCACACTCTCCTTGGCTCCGAGATTTGCCTTTTTTTCAAGAAATTTTTCCTTATAAAGAAAGTAAAATATCTCTTCCGCACTTGGTACCATAATGTCTGACAGCGGAATCCAGTCTTTAAGAATTGCCAGCCAGTCGACCTGACCGGCATAACTATTTACATCAGGAAGCGAAAGGTCAAGAGCAGTTGTAGTTCCTAATTCTTTGGTTTTTTTGAGGATTCTTGTTAATTCAGCGCCTGTGTTTTCATAAAGCTTTCTCATCCACGGCGGATAACCGAAAAGCATAAGCTTTGAACGCTGCACAAGGTCGAAATCCATGTCATCATAGCCAAACGTGTCATTTGCACCGC
>CAYWUO010000253.1:0-2498 GCA_964461285.1 uncultured Pirellulales bacterium | reverse complement strand
GTACCATTCATATTTCGGCCATAATGGCTGGAGACATCAGGGAAACAGTAAAAAGCGCCGGTGGGCTGGGGGCATTGAACACCATCGATGCTGTTCAGCCGCTCGGCCATATATTTCCCCCGACGCTCAAATTCCAGACGCATCTTTTCTATTACCTCACCGGCAGGTTCGCCGAGAGCAGTAATGGCAGCATACTGGCCGAAGGTTACAGGGTTCGATGTCATATGAGATTGAAGACGTCCCATTGCCTTTATAACACCGAGGGGCCCTGCCGTGTATCCGAGCCGCCAGCCGGTCATAGAAAAAGTCTTGCTGAAGCCATTTAGAGTCAGGGTCCTGCTGTAGGCATCTTCGCTCAGCGAAGCGAAACTGACAAATTTAGTGTCACCGTATATCAGCTTCTCATATATCTCATCCGAAATCACATATACATTCGTACCCTCGAGGACTTTCGCAATGGCCTTTAGCTCCTCCGGAGTATACGTGAAGCCGCCGGGATTGTTCGGCGAGTTAAGAACAAGCATAGCCGTTTTCTTAGTGACGGCTTGCTTCAACTGCGAAGGTGTAATTTTGTAACTATTTTTTTTACCTGTTTTGACAATTTTTAGTTTAGCACCAGCAAGCTTAATAGTCTCAGGATATGTTACCCAATACGGCGTTGGAAGAATAACCTTGTCACCCGGGTCAAGGACGGCCTGCATTGCCTCGTAAACGGAGTGTTTGCCGCCGATATTAACGATAACCTGGTCCGGAGTATATTTCAGGCCATTTTCCTTTTCGAGCTTTTTTGCGATGGCAGAGCGCAATTCGATTATTCCGGAGGCGGGGGTGTATTTTGTTTTGCCCGCTTTTATCGCCTCAATGGCAGCATTTTTAATATAATCAGGGGTGTCGAAATCGGGCTCGCCCGCACCGAAACCGACTACATCCACACCCTGGGCCTTCAGTTCAGCCGCCCGGCTGGACACAGCCAAAGTTGCCGAAGGTGGCACATCCTGAGCACGTTTGCTGATTTTCATACGTAATCCACCTTTCAAGAACCAATTCTGCTTTAGCCATCAATGATATTACAAATAAAATAACAGGTCAAGAGTTTCCAGATGCCGAATTCTGATTATCCGATGCTGCAGCCGGTATCCAGATACAGCAAATTACGAGCGCATTGACAGCTACCTGCTCAAGCGGTAACCTACATTCATGATTCGCGTTTTTCAAATTGCAGTTTTGAGCTGTATGAGCCTGTTGCTGACGGGATGCGAAGTTCCTGAAAAACGCAAGCCGATATGGGAGCAGGTCAAAATCGGCGACATAGCCCCCTCCGACGGCAGCAAACCGGCTGGTCCGCAATTTCTAAAGACGATAAATTTTGACGTGCATATCTTCGAAATCCCGGCTGAAAATATCAACAAACTGTATGATATATGGAAGATTCTACAGACCCAGCCATTGCGGTTCAGGGATTACAAATCTTTTCGAGCAAATTCATTTTTCGTCCGCTTCGGCCAAATGCCAATGGCGAATAATGTTCTTAATTTGCTGCACTCTGCTAAAGGGCAAAAAGTCGTATCTGTTAAACTATTGCTGCGTGACGGTCAGAGCAGTGACGTGGTAGTTGCAGGATTGAACAGCCAGCGAGAGATTCTCTATATTTCGAGAGGCAATGTAACAGAAAAAACGATAATCGGGCCTGGAATACTTACTCTGCGAATAAGAGCCGAGAAAACCGCGGGCTTAAGAGGAGTTTGTAACGTTATTGCCGAGCCGGCATCTTCGGTGCCAAAAAGCAGGCCAGTCCCAGGCCTGACCGAACTTGCACAGAGGCATGAATTTATTTTTGCCCCTGCGGCCTTCGGATTAAAAATGAGCCCGGGAGAATTTGTTCTGTTAGGGCCGGGTAAATACATCAGCGACCAAAGAACTTTAAGCGGCCTTTTCTTCAGCGAGCCGAAAGGCAGCTTGTTTTTTGACGAAACCAGACTTAAACCACCTGAACTTAAACCGGCTGTCAGGGTATTCTTACTGGTCTGTACCGGAATAAGCGATTGAGCAGCAGTATGGGCGAACCGATAGTAACATTAATTCGATGCAATGATTACAGCCAGCCCAATATTGCCGAAGCAATAAAAAGACAGTTCGAGCTGCTCGGCGGCCTGGACAAATTTATTAGTCGTGGCGACAGTGTCTTACTCAAGCCGAATTTTATTGCTCCGAGGTCCCGCCGACATGCCACTCAAACACATCCTGCAGTAATTATCGAGACAGCCCGGCTGTTAAAGGATTTCGGCGCAAGACCATTTATCGGTGATTCACCGTCCTGGAGTAATGTGTTTACGTGTGTAAAGGTATTGAAGCTGGAAGAAGAGCTGAAGAAATTAAACGTTCCGGTCAAACAACTTAATAAACCAAAATGGTGCAGCATTGGAGCAGGTAATATTAAAGTAGGAATAAGTTCGATTGCTCTGGATGCCGACAAGATAATAAATCTGCCGAAGTTCAAG
>CAYWUO010000252.1:0-2501 GCA_964461285.1 uncultured Pirellulales bacterium | reverse complement strand
CATTCACAGTAGCATCGCTTTTTGACCAGTCCGATGAGAAATCATATTGGCTTTCCAAGACTCCTTACGAACGTCTGCAAGCCCTTGAGTTGATGCGGGAAATAATCTATGGCTATGATCCATCTGCCACAAGACTTCAAAGAGTTTTTGAAGCTACTGGCCGCTCATAAAGTTGAGTATCTGCTAATCGGCGGATATGCGGTTGGTTACCATGGTTATCCACGGGCTACCGCGGGTATGGATATCTGGGTTGCTATGAATCCGGCTAATTCGGAGAGGATAGTTAGTGTCCTGAAAGAGTTTGGCTTTGACCTTCCCGAATTATCGCCGCAGCTATTCCTTAAAGAATGGCAAATCATTCGCCTGGGTGTACCACCTGTCAGGATAGAGCTCGCAACGACGCTTTCCGGTGTTGATTTCAGTGAATGTTACGCCGAACGGTTGGAAGATGGGCTTGATGGTGTGAAAGTCAATTTGATTAGCTTAAAGCGCCTCAAGGCCAATAAAAAGGCCTCTGGCAGACACCAGGATTTAGCGGACCTTGAAAACCTTCCTTAGGTTGGCAAACACAGCCCACCCCACATATTTGTTACAACCAACGCATTTTGTATGCCGATATGAGACCGCTTCGCTGATATTCTGTATCGGTTCACATTTCAGTTTTTGCTTCTTTGACCTGTTGCCACAATATTTCGGTCAGTTCCTTGATTCCTTTTCCGGTAACTGCGGAGATTGGGTGAATCTCACTATTTAGCTTCTTTCCCAAATCTGCAACTATCTTTCCATCCGGGTCGAGGTCAATTTTGTTGGCAACTATGACCTCCTGCTTTTTAGATAGCTCTTTGCTGTATAGCTCCAGTTCACTTCGAATGGCTTTATAGTTATCCACAGGGTCGGAGTTATTTACAGGCATTATATCAAGTATATGGACAATAATTCGAGTTCTTTCTACATGTTTTAAGAACTCGAATCCGAGGCCTGCTCCTTCGTGGGCCCCTTCTATAAGACCGGGGATGTCAGCTAAAACAAATCGGCGGAAGTCGCTTAATTCGACGATACCAAGCACCGGCTCAAGCGTAGTGAATGGATAGTCGGCGATTTTCGGTCTTGCGGCGGAGCAGCGGGAAATCAGGGTGCTTTTGCCGGCGTTCGGCATACCGACAAGGCCGACATCGGCGATGAGCTTTAATTCGAGCCGAAGGTTTCTCTCTTGGCCTTTTATGCCTTGTTCGGAGTATCTTGGAGTTTGATTGGTAGCCGTTGCAAAGGCCTTATTGCCTCTTCCTCCTTTTCCGCCTCGACAGATGCATACATTCATACCGATTTCGTTGAGGTCTTTCAGGAGCAGGTTTAAATCGACATCGTAGATAAGTGTGCCCGGCGGGACTTTGATAATTAAATCATCGCCGTTTGCCCCGTGTTTGTTGTTGCCTGAGCCGGACTGACCGTTTTTGGCCTGCCAGTGATGTTTTCCGGCGAAATCCAGTAAGGTATCGAGATTTTCCACCGCCTGGAAATAGACATCGCCTCCTTTTCCGCCGTCGCCGCCGTCGGGTCCGCCTTTGGGGATGAATTTTTCCCTGCGGAAACTCACACAGCCGTGGCCGCCGTCACCCGCCTTGACCCAGATTTTTGCCTCGTCAATAAACATATCTCGATACTTGATTCTCGATATCCGGTTCTTGTATAAAAAAAAAGGATGGTAATTATTATACCATCCTTTTGTTAGCTTGCTTGTTTTAATTTCCTGTCAGACGACGTGGATTTTTCGGCCCTGGAAACGCACTTTTCCATCTGCGGTTGCAAATAGCGTATAGTCTCTGCCCATGCCGACATTGCTGCCGGGGAAGAATTTTGTTCCGCACTGGCGGACAATGATTGAGCCGGCAGTAACATTCTGGTCGCCAAACAGCTTTACGCCTCTGAATTGAGGGTTGCTGTCTCTGCCGTTTCTCGAAGAGCCCTGTCCTTTTTTATGTGCCATAGGTGATTACCTCTTTTTTACAAATAAAATTATCGATAGTTAATAGCGGTATATTAACCCGATTGTTTGTATTTGTCCAGCGATTTTTTAAGATTTTGGCGAAAAACAAGCTATTTGTCCGTCAATAGCCGGAATCTGCCTGTAGTATGGCCTTGATATTTTTTAATGGCACCACACCGACAGTGGCGAGTTTTATCCTGCCATCGGGGTCTATGAAGAAACTGCAGGGCACGCCGCTGGTCCCATAAATTCTCATAAAACCGAATGGTTTCGGCATATCGCCTTTGTCGAGGAGGACTATGTAATTCATTTTTTGGTCGATAATGAACTTTTTCGCCAATTCCGGCTTTTCGTTTGTAATGGCAAGCATTTCTAATTTATCTTCGCTGATGCTTTTTCTTAGTTTGATTAGGTGTGGTATTTCCATTAGGCAGGGCGGGCACCAGGTTGCCCAGAATATAATCATAACGTTTTTACCGCGGTATTCGCTTAATTTGTGCTGTTTGCCGTTGATATC
>CAYWUO010000251.1:0-2509 GCA_964461285.1 uncultured Pirellulales bacterium | reverse complement strand
GGTGCTTCAGCCCACATTGTCATTCAGATAATCAAGTACAAATTTCCCAATAGTCCCGTTTATGTCTTTACCAAAACAGCCGGGCATGCCCGGTTAGCCGAAAAGCTCGGTGCCGTATGGACAGGCCGTTCCGGCGACAAACCCCCTGTGAAACTAAATAAGGTGATGGATTTTACGCCGGTCGGCGAGTGCGTACGTGATGCCCTGGCCGTCTTGGATAGAGGAGGACGGCTGGTAATAAATGCAATTCGCAAGGAAACACCTGTCCCTGCTCTGGATTACGCCGAGTATCTCTGGCTGGAGAGGGAAATCAAAAGTGTTGCCAACGTTACACGGGCCGATGCCGAAGAATTTCTGCCTTTAGCTGCTCGAATCCCGATTGTTCCCACTATCGAGGAGTTCCCGCTTGCCCAGGCCAACGAGGTCCTCTTAGCCATCAAGCATTCGAAGCTCCGCGCAGCCGCCGTGCTAAGGCTCTAATTTGGGCTTTGGGCCGTTACTTCCATAATTTACCCTCTTTTTTTTGTGGAAACCAAAGCTTTTTTTCGATATAATATAGTTAGGTTCGGTATTTGTAAGCAAAAGGCGGTAAATCTTTTAACAAGGTGCGGAAATGACATTAGAGACCAAATTTAATGTCTTCGAGATTTTGCAGATAGCCGAGAAAATCGAGCGCAAAGCCGCCCGGTATTATCTCAAGTCAGCCGAATTATTCGATGACGCTGAACGCCGCGATATCCTTTATAAGCTTGCCAATTGGAGGGCCAGGCACCAGCAGGCCTTAGCAAAGATGAGAGAGCAGTATTCTGAGAAGACCGGCGAATTCGGGCACTTCGACCCTGACAATTATGTACTTTCGAATCCGCAGGTAATGGCGGATCTTACATGGTTCTCCGCCAAGCCGGGACATCTCCAAAGAGAGACCGGCCGGGAAAGCAAAGAAAATATATTAAAAGACGCTGTCAACAGGTCGAACGAGACCACCATCTTCTATCAGGGCCTGAAGGATTTTGCCCGCGACCCCGCCAGCAAAGACATAATCGATAACCTCATAAAACAGGAAACCCGCCACATGAACCTCGTCACCGAACAACTGAAGCAGTTATAATTGAGACCACGTCATCCTGAGCGAAGCGCAGTGGAGTCGAAGGATCCATTCTTATATATCCATTACATGTGTAGCTGCAACTGCCATAGACAACTTTTACCCGTATTTATCCAAATAAGCTTTGGTGATACGCTCAATTGTTAGGCCGTACAGTTCTTTACCTAATCCCTTGAACCAAGCTCTTATCCATAGCCAACCTCTTATCCACCAGCGTTTAGCAGGAGTAATATCCCGCTCTATTTCCGCTGGCTTTTTTCCTGATTTGTACTCAGCTTTTAGCAGCTCCCTGTATCTCGACATGCCTGTTTCAAACTTCTTTCGCTCATACACACTAACTGATGAGGAATTACTTTCACATTTATCAACAATATCTTGTAGCTCTTTTGCTGTTTTGAAAAGTTCTGAGTCTGGTTCGTTACTTTTAAACTTTATGCCTATCTGTAGAAATCTTCTTATTCGGTCAAATCTCTGCTCTCGTGCGATTTGCTTATCAATTTTAGCCTGTTCCTCAGCTAAGGCCGCCAGCCCATCCTTACTTAGTTTTCTGACAGAAATACGCTTGGCTTTGGCATATTCACCTTCGTTTTTTTCAAGTATATCCTTAAAGTGCAGGTTCTTTATCTCTTCTTGTAAATGCTGGGCTTCTCGTTCGATAAGTTTCTCCATCTCTTCCGCAGACATTGGAGTTTTGTCTCCGCTATTTGTATTTTCTTTATCTTTGCCCATAAGTTTGTCCCATTCACTTAACCTAACTTGCTAAACCATCCCAAAGGTCTGCTGTGCCATAGTCTACGGCCAGTTATATTTGAGATTTTACTTTTTCGGTCCAGTTTAATTGTCATATTCGTCTCCCATAAAAACGCATACCCTTGTATCTATATATACTGTCACCTTGCCTACTCTCATTCATACCCATACTCATTATCACCTTTCTACCTTTATACCTACTTTCATTATCCTTTTTGTCCACTATCAACATACTATTTAACTCCCATCCTTGTTTCGTTTATGGGGATTCATGCTACCGATTGGACTTTCTTTACCTTTTCCCCTTCCTATCCTTACTTACTCTCCTTGTATGTCACCATCCTGTCACCTCCTATTTAATTAAAAAAGAACAAAGCTGCACGTTATATACGGATTGACGATATACATGTTCAAAGGAAAAAATAAAAGAAAAATGAAATGGTTATAAATGCCGACTGAGGTTTGCATAAGGCGTAAAAATATTTTGTGAAAATTCGTGTGAATTCGTGGCTAAAATTTTTTCTCTGTGAGCTCTGCGGTAATAATAAATCTGTGTAAATCCGCGTAAATTTATGCCTTAGGTATCCCCGGTTAAAATTCTTAGTGTCTTGGTGTCTTCGTGGCTAAAATTTCATCGGCTGCGGATTAGCTGAT
>CAYWUO010000250.1:0-2524 GCA_964461285.1 uncultured Pirellulales bacterium | reverse complement strand
CCACCACGCAACGGTCTCGTCGCCCGTCGCTTCCGCCTTCGCTGAAGCTACGGCGGACAAGCGTGACTCGTCGTTCGAATTATTACTTATCTTTTCACTGTTCGTCATTCATTTTTCTCTGTGTTTTCTTTGGCTTTGGTTTCTTTTGCAAACGTTCCTGCCGGCCCGCCAGCCGTGAACAACACTGCAAACCGCGTTACCAGCGCACCTAAAAGGACATAACCCAATATCACTTGAATTGCCAGTAATGCGTGGCCAAACAATCCTCTTAAGAAACTGTTTGTGTTGGCGTACATATCACCGAATCCGAGCGTCGTCATTGTAACTATAGAGAAATAAACCGAACGAAACGGTACAAGCCACGGTGATACAGTTTCTTGTTTACCTTCGAGAACAAATAGATTTTTTACTATTCCTGGATTATCCTTAAGACCGATAAGATGATAATCAATTAAGCCCCATGCAAGATATATAGCTGAAAAAACTAACGCCCACTGAAAGAAAGTCCTTATGATTTGTTTTGTGGATATCCCATAATCGCTTATCTCCCAGAATTTGCGAACAAGCCATGCCAGCAACCGATGTTGTTTAGGATACCATTCTTCCCAGTTCATCCGCCGGATATTGTATTCTAAAAGCTGTCTCGTCCCCGGGTCAATTCGCGCGCTGTCCAGACCGACACCTCGGAAATCCGTATGCCGGTCAACCTTACATTCCCAAAGTAGCGTTGAGCCATCGACAATCGCCGTCTCGAAATTTGCACCTTCCAAATTGGCTTCCCTAAAGATGGCACCCTGCAAATTGGCTCCCACAAGATGAGCACCTTGCAAATTGACTCGTATAAGGTCGGCACATTCCAGATGGGCTAATGGAATGAAAACGCCTTGCAGATTAGCACCCTGAAGGAAGGAGTTTTGCAGATATGCCATGTCTAACTTAGCATTTTTCAGATTAGCTTTATAAAGGTGGGCATGCGACAGCTTGGCGTATGAAAGGTTTGCATATTTCAAATGGGCATTACCGAGATAGGCATATTCCAGACGAGCCAAGTTAAGATCAGCGCCTTGCAAATAAAAAGTGTTAAAGAGAGCACCTTGCAAACAAATATCTTCGTCAGGATGCTCTATCCGCCATTCGTTCCACTCTTTTATGCCTTCATCTCCCTTTTTTGAGTAGCGTTTGAGCATGTCGTATTGCTCTTGACTGAACCGCCGCTGCTTTTCTGGCTTTTCATCTTTTGATTCCGATTCGGCCATTTGCCTTACCTCTGTATTCTGTCTCCTGTATTCTGTCTTCTGCCTTCATCTCTAAATTTTGTATCCAGAATAAGAATAAGCTGCTATAATGTCAACGGGCAAATTTAGTAGCTCAAATGAGATACGAGTAATGTTGGTTTGCAAAGAACAATTTGAAGTTATCAACGATAGTTTATTAGTCCGAGCTCCTGCCAAGCTCAATTTATCCCTTCTAATAATCGGCAAACGACAAGATGGTTTTCACGAAATAGACACTATAATGGCCAAGATAAATTTTTATGATGAAATTCTCATCGAGAAGGGTGAGAGAACCGGTATCGAACTTATGTGCAAAGGGCCTGAATGGGCTCCAGGGGGACAAGATAATCTTGTCTATAAAGCCGCTCATCTGCTGCTGGAAAATTGCAATCGAAGGGCCGATATCAAAATTATCCTGAAAAAAAATGTCCCTGCCGGCTCAGGTCTTGGCTCAGCCAGTAGTGACGCGGCGGCAACACTTATCGGCCTAAACAAATACCTGGATTTACAGCTTCCCAATCGCCAACTCACCAAGCTGGCATCGCAGCTCGGCAGCGATGTTGCCTTCTTTCTGGATGGGCCCCTGGCAAAATGTGGGGGAAAAGGAGAAAAAATTAAGAAAATAAGCAAAAAATTTAACTTTTTAGCTTTACTAACGCTTCCGAACGTAAGTGTTTCTACAGAAAAGGTTTACGCGAATTACAGGCAAAATCAGGCGCTCTGCAAAGACCTTAACGTCCGAATAAACAGCTACTTACGAAAAAACAGAATTGATTTAGTATTGAAATTGTGCGCAAATATGTTGCAAAATAGCTGTTTTAGTATGCATAATGAATTGGCTGGGTTAAAGGACAAGATTGAATCGTTAGACATCGCTCCTTGCTGTCTAAGCGGCAGCGGCTCAGCTATGTTTTGTATTATGGATATTGCTGATGGTGTAAAGGCCAGACAAAGCAGACTTAAACTCGAGAAAAAAATTGGCTGTAGAACTATAATCGTAAGGAACAATAGCTGGTAAGAGGCCGAAATTGAGGGGTAAAATAGCAAAAATCTAAAAAAAAATGAAATTTTTTCGGTCCAAAAGACGAAAATACGATATACGCGGTACCAGATACAAGATACGAAGTTAATGAGGCAAAGAAAATGGAAATAAGTGAGGTCAGAGTCAAATTAGTGGACAACAAGGATGACAGGTTAAAAGCTTTTTGCTCCATCACGATGGACAACGAGTTTGTCGTTCGCGACATCAA
>CAYWUO010000249.1:0-2551 GCA_964461285.1 uncultured Pirellulales bacterium | reverse complement strand
GGCAATCCGTTGTTTATACCCGAAGCAAGAATGGGTCAACAGGCTGCAGCTAACTTATTTTACGCAATCGGACAACACGATGCTATCGGCTTTTCACCATTTGGAATCGACTCAATAGAGCAGCCAGAGAACGAAAATCTTACAAAAAGCTATGAAATCCTTTCTCAACTTTCACCACTTATTCTCGAGAAACAGGGAAAGGGCATGACGGCTGGCGTGCTGCTGGATGAGGAAAACCAAACGCAAAAGATACAATTGGGCAAGTACACGCTAAACATTTCTCATGATTACACATGGAGGTGGTCCTCCAAGCCCAAGGAGTCGGAGCCGTGGCCACGTGTCGGAGGTATAATCATTTCAATGGAGCCCGACGAATATATAATCGCAGGAAGCGGTCTGATTGTTACCTTTGACCCGAAATCACCAGAGGAACCTATAGCAGGCATTGCCAGCATCGATGAAGGGACATTTGTAGACGGTCAATGGACTTCCGGGCGGCGACTCAACGGCGATGCAAGCCATCAGGGGCGGCATCTGCGGTTGCCCTATAACCAGCTCGGCATCCAACGTATCAGGCTATATCGCTACAAGTAGTGGCCGAGACGATAATCCTGCGGTCC
Source organism: uncultured Pirellulales bacterium (assembly GCA_964461285.1). Taxonomy (GTDB): domain Bacteria; phylum Planctomycetota; class Phycisphaerae; order Sedimentisphaerales; family Anaerobacaceae; genus CAZBWE01. The sequence continues at coordinate 1,931 of CAYWUO010000249.1, read as the reverse complement.
GAAAGATAATTTTGTGTATGGTATGATAGTGGGAGTATGAAAGTATATAAAAGAAAAACAAGCGACTGGAACGAGATTGAGGACATCCTGATTCGCACATCTGCATATTCCTCCGATTAAGACGACAAGAAAATCATGTGCTTATGGTTTGAGCAGCTTTCTAAATGCGACTATGTAAAAGAGTGAAGATCGTCAATTCCTGCTTAAGGAGTGAATACAACTGGGCCCGGTAGGATTTGAACCTACGACCAATGGATTATGAGTCCACTGCTCTACCGCTGAGCTACGGGCCCGCAAAACTCATCTTACAAACTCGTATGAGAATTCATCTTAAAGTTAATTATCCTGTTTAACTTTATAGTTGGGTATATAAATATCACTTCAATCCCAAATGAAAAATATAATCTGATAAATTCCTGCTCATTTTACATACAATATAACCGTATAGCAATAAAAAATAAAAACACATAAGCAATTTATGGAACGTACTTCCAGCTCTGAACCAAGCACAAAAAGGTGATATAGATGAAGGTGAAGTGAATTTTGCAGCTTATAATCGCGTCAGCAATTTAGCCACAGCATTTTTTACAACAGATATGTGAAAACGAATGAGGTCCTACATATTTGAGAGAATCTGTGAAGCAGCACGGCTAACACAGAAGGTTTTCTCCAACAATTCTCTCGCATTATTACCCATCTGCCGCCTAAGTTTCTCGTCTTCAGCAAGCTTTACAGTATATTCACGAAGTTTGTCCTGCTCACCACTTATACAGACAAATCCCGCCTGTGATTCTTCCAATACTTGTTTTAGGTCATTGCCAGGATTAATATTAGCCAAGATAGGCATAGAAAAGTACATATAGCCGAGCATCTTTCCAGGAAAGTTGTGTGTTCTTAGGTTACGGTTTAAAGAAATCAGGCCAATATCATACTGCGATAACATACCCAAATACCGCTGTTGTGTTACAGGTGGATGAACCGAAATATTGTCAAGAGCACTTTGCTGAATTTTCGCTTTGAGATGCGGCGCCTCACTGCCATCGCCAACAATGAGAAAATGTATATCAGGTCGGTCACGCACACTATCAGCCAATTGGATTATATAATCCAAATCCTGAGCAATACCGATGTTTCCACCATAGAAAAAAACCACCTTATCTTCAAGACCTAATCTCTTTCGGTCATTTAATAAGTCAATCTTATCCTCATTTAGCGCTGCCCAGTTGTACAAAACCTCAAGATGGTAGCCGTCTTGAAGCCCATTTTGCGAGAAATACTGCAAATTCGCCGGTGATTGCACACCGATTACATCCGCTGCTCTATACTGCTGTCGCTCTTTGTGTCGAAAAAACCAGCAGATAGGGCCTTCCTTAAGCACGCCTGTATCCACAGCCCATTGTGGAAAGATATCCCGCAAAACCAAATAAGTTTTACAATTCCAAAGTGATTTAAGCTTCTTAACGAGATTACCAAAGAAAATACTCGGAGAGTAAAAAACAATTAGGTCACAGGGATTTGCCTTAAAGAAATGTCTGCCAGCTTTCCAGATAACCTGAGACAATCTTGCTTCATTGATGGCTCTGATTACCCTGGTAGCACCTTTAATCTGACCGGTTCGAACTCGCAGGACAGTTATTCCTTTATAGTTGGTTATCTGAACCGGCTCAGATAAAGCATTGTCAGGCGCAACTACGATTACATCGTGATGGAGACGATGAAATTCAATTGCCAAATCATGAATCAACTTCGCACTTGACTTTGTATCAGGAAGGTAACAGTCAACAAGAAGTAATATTCGCATAAGCTATAATCTATGCCAACTTGTTTGCTGGATACTATTAACCACCAATATTAAACCAATCCGTGCTATGCTCAGCGTTGTATATGCCTACTTCATGGTTATATGACTGCAGATAAGAAGCGATGCAGGA
>CAYWUO010000248.1:0-2592 GCA_964461285.1 uncultured Pirellulales bacterium | reverse complement strand
CGCTCTTATCTTTCAGCAGCAAATCAACCTCGGCACTTGGCTCGGTAAACGGGAAAAAGCTCGGCCGAAATCTCCACTTCGTATCGCGTCCAAAAAAGGCGTGAATAAACTGCTCAATCGTGGTCTTCATATCCACCATAGTAACACCCTCGTCGACGACGAGTGCTTCGAGCTGATAGAACATAAACATATGTGTTGCATCGACAGTGTCCGGCCGATAGACCCGACCCGGAGCGACAAACCGAATCGGCGGTTTTTGATTTTCCATAACACGAATCTGGATTGTCGACGTCTGGCTACGCAAGAGGATATTGTCTTCGATATAGAAGTTGTCCGATGGGTCTCTTGCCGGGTGTTCCGGGCCGATATTCAACGCAATAAAATTATGCCATTCGTCCTCGACCTCCGGTCCGTAGGAAATAGAAAAGCCCATTCGCCCGAATATCTCCAGAAGCTCATTCATAGTTTGTGTGATGATGTGCATTTTGCCGATGTGAACGGGTTTACCCGGCAGAGTAACATCTATTAGCTCTTGTGTTTGCTCTTGCGACTGTGATAAGGTCTTTTTTAGCTGCTCGAACGCCTCTGTAACTTCCTTTTTAATCTTGTTTGCAATTTGTCCTGCCCGGGATTTTTGCTCCGGCGGGAGCTTGCCTACCTTGCTGAGCATCTGAGTAATCTGGCCCTTGCGAGCCAGGTATTTTATGCGAAAATCTTCCAGTTGCTTGATGTCTATAACTTTTTCAAGCTTTGCAAAGGCATCTTTGCCGATTTTTTCAAATTGCTCGAGCATTTTGTAATCTACGATTCGACAGCGGCCTTGACTTTTTCTACTATGGCATCGAAACCAGCAGGGTCTGCAATAGCAATTTCGCTTAGCATTTTCCTGTTCAATTGGATATTGGCTTTTTTAAGGCCGTTGATGAACTGGCTGTACCTGATATCTCGCTGGCGGCAGGCTGCGCTTAGACGAGAAATCCAAAGACCCCGGAAGTCGCGTTTTTTTCGTTTGCGGTCGATACGGGCCCTGACTGCTGAACGAACAACCGCTTCTTTTGCTAAACGGTATTGACTGCCTCGTGCTCCTCGATAGCCCTTTGCCGCTTTGAGGACTCTTTTTTTGGCCTGGTGCCGTGCAGCACCTTTTCTTACTCGTGACATATCAGCTTTCCTTTAAAAATTTGGTTTCATTCATTCTTGCTGGCGGCAGCTGAAAAAAAGCCGAGAAGCAAGCTTGTTCGATTGATTATTTATGGCATAACCATTTTCTATTGAATATCTGTTTTATCAGTTCGTTTTTCCTTTATGTTATCTATGAAATTTGCATCTGAACGGTTTTTGCTCTCTTTCCGGTCATTATAGATGAGCCCTTTACACGCTTTCGCCGCGTTGGGTTTTTACCGCTCATAAGATGCCCGCCGCCGGCTCGTCTGCGCTTAATTTTGCCCTTGGAGGTAATCTTGAACCTTTTGGATGAACCCTTATGTGTCTTTTGCTTTGGCATTTACACTGTTCTTTCAAAAAACTGCTTTAGCTAATTCAAGATATAAAACGTGAAATTTATGCTATTTGCAGTCATAGGTCAATACAAAAGTATATAAATTCTCTAAAATATTAGCGCATTATCTTTTGGCATCATAACTTACCAGCACCAGGCTGCCTATTTCACAGCCTAGATGACGGGCCAGAACGACACATTTTGGCCGAAGAATGAAAAATATGTTTTTATTAACGTCATTTAGTGTCTCGTAATTGCCCTGGCCCTTGGCAATGACTAAATCTGCTTTTTCAAATCTTTGACGAAATGTCTCTGAGCAGTCTTCCAAAATTGTACCTGGTGCATCCGAGCCGTTGTCTATTACATTGACCAAATCGGTTAAGCCGACTTTCCGGGCGTCTTCCATAGTCGCGTCGTTCAAAATAGGACTGCCTTTGACGGAAAATGTTATTTTTTCCATTGGCAATTGTTCAATAAGTAATCGGTCGAAAACAATCTCACCGGCGTTGTCACCGATGTACAGGATATCGCTTGCTTCGGCTATGGCATTTCTGAACCTTTCCAGCGTCTCTTTATCCAGAGGAGCTGTCAGTGACTGGGCGATGGTTTCTTCGACCTGGCTTTGCTCGATTGTGGGGTTGACGCCAAAATCAATGATGTTTCCTGCAATGGCCAATCGAACTGCTGTCTCCAAAGGGTCGCTGCTTGTTTCGATTCGCTTCTTCAACGCCGGGTACATTTCAAGCGCTGATTTATTAAAGCGGTTCTTGATTTCAAGGTATGGGTCTTCAACGCCGGTCAGTTCACGGATAAATCGATGTGTCTGTTGGGTTATTTCAGGGGGACTTTGCTGAAAGTCCAGCTTACTGGCAAAACTAAGTGCCTTACGCAGGACCTGCTCGTGAATCTGCTCGTCATCTGTTGTTAGCCGAACCGAATCAAGCGCCTGACGAATAGCACAGGCAATACAATCGAGATAAGTTTTCATAATGTTTGATGTTTTGTTTGTTGATTACCTGTTAATCTGACGCTAAACAATATCGATATTATTGTCGTTATTTTCTTGTAAATCTCTAACATCCTCGAAGAAAGGC
>CAYWUO010000247.1:0-2649 GCA_964461285.1 uncultured Pirellulales bacterium | reverse complement strand
ATTAATAGTTTGGGTTGGCTTTGAAATCTTTGTTTGAACAATTCCTGGTTCAGGGTGAGATGTATATACAATCCTGGGCATATCTTCATCCTTATATGCACAACCTCCCAGAATTAAAAAAAAGACATAAATGATTAGAACTCTATTAAACATACACTGCTTATTTATCTCCATTTATTACGGGCTTCGTTATGACTGTATTTTTCATCGGTTTTTTGATATAGGTGGTTTTTCCCTATATCTGACCATGCGTACGGTGTTGCCCCGCTCACTAAATTCTACCACATCCATATACGATTCCATAAGAAGCAGCCCTCTTCCATCGGGCTCATAAAGCTTTCTTCCAAATCGCGGGTCTGGTATGGAGCCCGGTTCAAATCCGTCCCCCTGGTCTGTCATGGAGATTTCAATTTTATCCGGGCTTAAGGAATAGTCGACTCTAACCTCTTTAGAAGGGTCCATTTTGTTACCATGCGTTATGGAGTTGCTGAAAGCCTCTTCCAAAGCAAGGTGGACGGCAAAAATATCTTCTTTGCTGTAATTATTATCCTCGAGCTTTGACAGGATTTGCCTGCAAATTTCGACAACAGCAGACGGTACGCTTTCAACAACTATTGAACTGCTAACAGACGTTTCTGAAGTCATAATCTTATACTTTCCCGAACTCCCCGGCCATTTCAGATATGTGAAAGTTTTTTTTCAAATTAACGAGTCGGGCCTCAATTGTCAGCTAATTCCTACTTCGTGAGTAAAACAGGAAAAGCACTCAGTCATTTGTTTTAGATATATTTTCAGCAGCACTTTCGACGTCTTTGTAAATATCAAAAATCTTGTTCAGTCGTGTAATTTTGAAGATTTCGTAGATTTTTGGGCTTATATTGCAAAGTTTCAGTTGGCCGTCACGTTCGTAAATCCTTTTGCTGACTCTAATTAAAAGTCCCAGGACGGCGGAGGACAAAAAACGGACATTACCAAAATCCAGGATTAGATTTATATTTTCGGCCTGCTCAACGACTGACATAATCGACTCTTGAAGTGCCTGAATGTCCGTCTCATCGAGAATTTTTTCACCGGTAAAAGTCACTATTGTCGCATTTTCAGAATACTCCACGCTTATCCTTGGCTTAATCTCAGCCATAGCAGTCTCCTTAGTAAGTAAAATTTCAGCAAAATCCTACGTTAATAAGCTCTTTATGTCAAGCTTTTTGCGCAACCGAAGAAAAATTTTGGAATTCTGTATTTTTTGAAGAAACCAACAGGGAATTAGAAGGGTTTTTTGCTAAATTTGAAGATTTTTTGCATTTCAGAGATAAAAACTCTTGCAATATCGGAATCAATAATTAATAATAAGACAAATGAGTTTCTAATAGAGTAATGGGGTGATTGATTTATACTATCAAAGGAGTATCAAAAAGGGCTTGATTTAACGGAAGAGGCCATTGTTTATTTGCCTTTTTATTGGCTTGCCCCCTCGTATTACATAAAGAGAACTTTTGACAATTTTGGCATGTTTTGAAGGAGATTAAAATGCGAATTAGTAGGTCTATTGGGTATGCACTGTTGGCGGTTGGTTATATTGCTCAGCAAAAGGACAAAAAGATTATTTTGTCTCAGGATATATCAAAGAAATATAATATACCTTTGGAATACCTGCTTAAAATACTCCAACAATTAGTCAGAGCAAATGTTTTGCGCAGTAAAAGAGGACCTCGTGGTGGATTTTCTCTTGCCAGACCACCACACAAAATCACAATGCTCCAAATTGTCGAAGCTGTCGATGGCCCCTTAGCCAGTCGCCTGGACCTGACTGAGCAAACGCGAGGGGAGAAATTCAGCAAGCAAGCTGAGAAAGTCTATGATACAGCAATTGCTCAGGCTAGAAACGTTTTCGAAAAAACAAAGCTCTCAAATTTACTGGTAGGTTAGAAAATAGTGTATATCGGGAAGTCTCTTCCTGCCTGGTATTTATAGTGAGAGGATTCTTTCGTCCTCTATACATTTTAATTATTTAACAAAGATGAATATTAGCGAATTTCAACAGATAATCTCTGAAAAATACGAGAAGCGAGACCAGGAAAGAGGCGTTCCAGGCACGTTTATGTGGTTTATCGAAGAGGTAGGAGAGCTTGCTACCGCGCTGGTCTCCGAAGATGCAGAGAATAAAGAGGAAGAATTTGCCGACGTGTTTGCGTGGCTTTGTACATTGGCAAATATAAGTGATGTGGATTTGGAAAAGGCCTGCAAAAAATACACCGGCAATAAAGTCAAGGGCTTCAAACCTAAGTAGGTGATAGCTAACTCAGCTTAAACACTATTTGCTATTCTGCTTTTTGTTGTTCATCACCCACTTCGTCGGGAAGCTGCTGCTCGTCAGGCCGGGCCGCTGCAACCGCACGATAAAAACACCAGCCCAGTCCCCCCACTATAATCAGAAATACCACAGCAAGGATTACATACGAAACACCGCCTAACTCATGGTGAATGGATACCGTTGTTTCATCAGGTTTTACCGTTCGAGTCAGACCAGTCAGGATTATCGCAATAAATGCGCTCACATCCATCGTTGCGAGTACCCCCGCCCATCTCGCCAGCCAGGATGCCTGAGTAGTCGAAGTATTACACTTTTCTACAATATGATTGCTCAACGCT
>CAYWUO010000246.1:0-2690 GCA_964461285.1 uncultured Pirellulales bacterium | reverse complement strand
CGTCAAGAATCTCCAGCATTCTCGAAGAAAGTACGTTAATAGGGCAGGCACATCCCTCGCCAAACTCGTAGATCTTTCCCATCGACAAAAGCCAAATATTTCCCTTCTCAGATAGATAGTCCTTAGGCAGGTCTTTCAATTTCCACTTATTGGTTATCTCTTTGGCCTTCTTAAAGAGAATCTTCTTACCACCAAAGTAATTCATAAAATCTGCTGGCTTAGCCATTCCCAAGCGATGATGAAGTCCAATATTTGACTCATCACTATCGATCACTAAAACCTTATTTCCCCTTTTGGCCATCTCTTTAGACAGCAGGGTTACAATAGTACTTTTCCCACATCCACCTTTGCCACAAATTAGAACTTTCATAATTGTTCACCGCATTTCAGTGATCACAAATGTTATCTCCGGTTTCAAGTGTGTTTTCCAAATAAGCCGCCACAAGCTCTTCAGGAGATTGACCAGATGCACCTATTACAACTTTGACGTTATTCTGGGTAAAAAGCTGCTGTGCACGCTGGCCCATCCCGCCAGCTATAATAACACTTACATTGTTTTCGTGTAACCACTGCGGCAATACTCCGGGTTCATGGCCGGGAGGGGTTGCATCTTTCCTGTTTGTAACCTTTTTAATGTTATCATCGATATCAAAGATTGCAAATTGATCACAATGGCCAAAGTGAAGGCTTAATTTGCCCTGTGCTAATGGAATTGCAATACGCATTTTCTTGCCTCCTGTTTGTAAAGATTGTGCTTCGATTGATTCTTGAGATTTGCTGTCAAGCTCGAAGATAGGACTCAATATTTCTTCAAAAGCCTTTGCCGTTTGACTTTGGTTGTAGTGATATACAAATGGTTTCCCGGAATCACAGGCTTGTACGATTTGCGGGTCTATAGGGATTCGACCCAAGAAGGGCACGTGCATCTCGTTAGCCATGATTTCACCACCACCGGATTTGAATATGTTGGTTCTCTCACCACACTTTGGGCAGACGAAACCACTCATATTTTCCAATACTCCGAAAACAGGCAGATTGAGATTGCGGCAAAAGGTAATGCATTTTCGAACGTCAGATAGTGCTACTTCCTGAGGAGTGGTAACTATAATTGCACCATCGGCATTTTCCAAAAGCTGAACAATCGAAAGCGGCTCATCTCCCGTACCGGGAGGCGAATCGACAATCAAAAAGTCCAAATTGCCCCAATCTACATCTTTTAAGAATTGCTTTATCATTTGATACTTCATCGGGCCTCTCCATATCACAGCATCGCTACTTGTCCGCAACAGAAAACCTATAGACATAACTTTGAGATTTTCCAACATTTCAACGGGCAAAATCACATCTCCTGCTGACTGGATAGCCTTTCCTTCAAGGTTTAGAATCTTCGGGACACTTGGACCGTGTATATCGATGTCAAGAAGCCCCACTTTCTTGCCGGCAAGTGCAAGTGAAACCGCAAGATTTACCGCCACTGTGCTTTTGCCAACACCTCCCTTGCCGCTCAGCACAAGTATCTGGTGCTTTATCTGTTTTACTCTCTCACGAATCTGTTCCTGTTCAGCTTGCATTTGTTTTCGCTTATCTTCATCAATCTGAAAAGTGTTGCTTTCTTTTGTCATAATTTCTTTCCTATCCCTTGAAAAACCTATCTATCCTCATTAACTTCGGGGCATGCATTGGAAATCTTTGCATTCACTACTACCTCGTATTCTTCAGCAAGTCTCTCGAAGGCTTGCCGCAGGCTTTCAAAGACAACCTGGCTGTCTCCTGTGACGAGGCTGCTCATCGGCCCGAGTTCAACCTTTAGTTTGTTACTCTCTAAAGCCTGAACAAATTGTCGAATCGGTTTGGTTAATTCACTCTGGCGCAATGGATATAAACTTATTTCTGCCTGCACTTTCATAACTTCACCTCCGCTGCAATAAAAGCCCCGTATGGGATATTTAGGAAACGACTGATTCCATCAAACAAAGGGGCTAATGGTAAAAACAGCTTTTGTTTAGGTACAAACCCGGCAGTAACCATAGCCAATCGGCCAAACGGTTCTAAAAGCTGTTTCAGCTCTCTTGGAGAAAACAATCGAGCTTTTGCATATGGCGATTCAGGTATTTGTTTTCTGTTACGATTTAATCGAGCCAACTCATTCAATACGCCTATCAACAGCTTGCCCCCCGGCTTGCGAGTGCAGCGTGCCATCTCTCGTAGCACACCCTCGGCATCGCGAACAAACTCCAGAGTTGTAATAGCTGCAGTCACATCAAATGTCTCATCGGCAAAGGGTAAAGAATGACCGTCAGCGACCTGAAATGAGGCGTTCGGAATACTTTTGCTTTGGGCTATGTCTATCATTCGCTCAGAAATATCAACGCCGGTAACTTTAAAACCATATTCACTGAAAAACCTGCTCCAATGGCCGGTACCACAGCCGATTTCCAACAATTTCTTATCCTCGGCACTCGGCCGAAGGCAGCGGCTTATCGCTCTTTTTTCCAGGCGGTCGTACATTCGGCCTTTGGCACTTTCGTACCATGAGTCGTATTTATCAGCCAACAAGTCAAAATCAAACCGTGACTCTTTCTCTGTTATCATTTGCAAATTGCCTCTAACCAAGGGCATAGGTGACATTTCTCCATAAGGCTTTTACATCTTCCGACACCGCACCACCGGTATATTCCAGCACTGTCGAT
>CAYWUO010000245.1:0-2703 GCA_964461285.1 uncultured Pirellulales bacterium | reverse complement strand
GGCCAGGCCTGCCAGTGGGCAAATCTTGAGCTTGCCGGCGTGAACCTTTATCAGACAAAGAAAATGCTGGTTACTTCTCTGGTCGGATGCAAATTTGCCGGGGCACTTGACCTGGCTCAGAAGCTTTTGGACGAGACCAGGAGAATTGCTGCCGCCTGGAGCAGTATTGATAAGGATACCAGTAAAACTGATATCAACCGAAGGGCCCAAAAAATTCTTATCCAGATAATCGTATCTGTTTTATACGATGTGATGAGGATAAATGTCACAAAAGACAAGGAGATTATCAATTTTGACCAGCAGGAGCAGGTGAAAAAGTTGGCTGGACGTTTCGATCCTGGGCAGGCGGGCCAAAGTATCGCGCATTGCTATAGGACACTGCGATGGATTGATTCATCTGTCAATGAGAAGCTTGTTTTCGAGCAGCTATTGTTAAAGCTCGTTGATTCTGATATAATGAAGGTTTGATAGTAAGTAAAACTTAATGCAGTTGTTCGCTTAGGTAGCTTGGATGGTAGAAACTTCAACAAAAAAGGTCAAACAGGCGAAAAGCAAAAAATATATGCTGGTTCGCTACGGCCGAATGAATGCGCTCGGTTTCTTTGAGCATAACGAGGCCAGAATACCAAAAGTTGCCACCCGCGTAGTGATAAAAACCGACAAAGGTCTTGAGTTAGCCGATCTCGTGGGCCAGCTAACCGCCTACAGGGGTGGGCAATTAAGGTTAAGTGAGGAACAGATTAAAAAGTATTTTGATGATAGCGGTGTAGAATTCTCTTGTGAGTGCGTAGGCAGATTTGTGCGTTTTGCAACCGCTGAGGATATAAGCGAGGAGCGACACCTGAAAAAGATTGCGAAAGAGGAGACGGAAACTTGTAAACGTTTCGCCAACGAGCTGGACCTGTCAATGAAAATAGTCGACGCGGAACACATATTTGGCGGCGAGCGCATTATTTTCTACTTTATGTCCGACGGACGAGTGGATTTCCGTGAGCTTGTAAAAAAACTGGCAAACGAATATCAGACCAGAATCGAAATGCGTCAGATTGGTTCACGCGATGAAGCTAAAATACTGGGCGATATCGAGACCTGCGGACAGCAATGCTGTTGCCAAAGATTTCTTAAGCTCTTAAAACCGGTCAATATGCGAATGGCCAAGATGCAAAAAGCGACCCTTGACCCTTCGAAGATTTCCGGCTATTGCGGCAGATTGAAGTGCTGCCTCCGATACGAGGACAAAACTTACACCGAGCTTAAAAAGCGACTGCCCAAAAAGAACACTAAGGTGAAAACAAAAAACGGCGAGGGCAAAGTTGTTGATACGCAAATATTGACTCAACTTGTTGTGGTCGAATATGACAGTGGCGAAAAAACCGCCATCCCTCTCGAAGAGCTTGAGATAATTTCCACTCCTGCAACTGCAGCAAAAAAATCTGCCGATTCAGAAAGGGTTGCTCAGGATGAAAGGAAAAGTACGCCGGAGGATAGCGATAAGAAAGACAAAACCAATGAGAATCGGTAATCATTCAAGGAAGAAGTATGCCACGTAAAATCGTTGTTACATCAGCTTTGCCTTATGCGAACGGCCCAATACATATAGGACATTTGGTCGAGTATCTGCAGACCGATATATGGGTGCGTTTTCAGAAAATGTGCGGCAACCAGTGTCTGTACTTCTGCGCAGACGACACCCACGGCACTCCAATTATGATAAGTGCCCGTGCTGCGGGAATAAGCCCTGAAGAGCTAATTGAACGGGTATACTCCGAGCACAAAGCGGATTTCGAGAGTTTTTATGTTGAATTCGATAATTACTATACGACTCACTCACCGGAAAATCAGCTTTTTAGTGAGATGATTTTCAGCCGTCTAAACAAAGCCGGCTCCATCGTCAAACGAGACGTTGAACAGGCCTATTGCGAAAACTGTAAGATGTCGCTGCCTGACAGATTTATTCGCGGTACCTGTCCAAAGTGCAAAGCTGAGCAGCAATATGGTGACTCCTGTGAAATCTGCGGCACAACGTATCGGCCAACTGAGCTTATAAATCCATATTGCGCAACCTGCCGGGCTGAGCCTGTTCTAAAAACTTCGGAGCACTATTTTTTCAGACTTTCTGATTATGAAAAACAGCTAAAGGGCCTCATCACCTCAGGACATACACAAAAATCAGTGGCGAACAAGCTCGATGAATGGTTCACTGCCGGCCTGAAAGATTGGGACATATCCCGCGATGGACCTTATTTCGGATTCAAAATACCCGGAGAAGAGAACAAATTCTTCTATGTCTGGCTGGATGCGCCAATCGGGTATATGGCGTCGGTTAAAAACTATTGTGATAAAAATAATCTTGACTTTGACCGGCTTTGGAACAGCGATGAGTACGAGCTTTATCATTTCATCGGCAAGGACATTATGTACTTTCACGCGCTGTTCTGGCCGGCAATGCTCATGGGTACCGGATTTAAACCGGCCGACAAACTTTTTGTTCACGGTTTTTTAACCGTAAACGGCGAAAAAATGAGCAAGTCCCGCGGTACTTTCATTAAAGCGGGCACTTATATAAAACACCTGAACCCGGAATATCTGCGATACTATTATGCAAGCAAACTAACCGATACTATCGATGATATCGATTTGAGAATTGATGATTTCGTAAACAAAACTAATTCCAATTTGGTCGGCAAATTTGCAAACCTATGC
>CAYWUO010000244.1:0-2715 GCA_964461285.1 uncultured Pirellulales bacterium | reverse complement strand
CGATACAGGACTTGAACCTGTGACCCCCTGCGTGTAAAGCAGGTGCTCTAGCCAGCTGAGCTAATCGCCCTAAAGTCAACTATAGAATACAGAATTTTGGCGATTGCGTCAACAGGTGCATTTTATTATATTCTCTGCATACCATTTTCATTCTATCGGTTATAATGATTTTAATATTGGAGGTTTTTTTATGAATGTCTCAGAAGCTATTCGCAAAAGATACTCGTGCAGGGCATACCAGGAAAAAACCATAGAAAAAGATAAACTCGACCAGATTCTGGAATCGGCCCGATTGGCTCCATCAGCGAAAAACCTTCAGGACTGGCGCTTTGTTGTAGTAACAGATAAAGAAATCAAAAGTAAAGTTGCTCATGCGACTAACAGGCCCCATATTTTTGAAAAAGCAGGAGCTATCATAGCTGCCTGTAGTAACTGTGATGAGATAATGCGCTGCGGCCAAGCTGTCGGACCAATTGATGTATCCATCGCATTGGAACATATCGCCCTGCAGGCAACGGAATTGGGACTTGGGAGCTGCTGGATTGGCTCGTTCGAGACGGAAAAAGTCCGGTCAATACTCGGCATTCCGGCCGATATAAATATAATAGAGCTGATGACAATCGGTTATCCGGCTGATGAACCGGAGACACCGAATCGTGAGCCGAAAGAAAAAATAGTCTGTTATGATAAATGGCAATTTTAAGTTTCGGTAATGGGGACGTAGTGTAACGGGAGCACGCCGCGGTCGCATCGCGGAAATGAGGGTTCGATTCCCTTCGTCTCCAGTCCTCGTTCGCCGCAACTGCGAAGCGCCTGTTAAAAGGTATTTTTCGCAGAAACACAAAAACATTGTGAATCGCATAGAGTCCGAAAAAATAGCTACAAATCAATTCCACCCTCCATAGAAGTCCCTTTTCAGAAAACAATACGAATCAAGATTGGTTTTATCTTGAAAAATAACGCAATTTTGAGTAGAATAGTTACATAATGAAACCGGAGACAGTACAAGCACTTGTTACAGGACGAATACTTTTCGATAAAGCGCGCGAGCTCTGTATAACAGATGACAAGTATAGTGCATCAGCAGGATTAGTGGTTTTAGAAGATGCAGTAGAATTAATCCTGTATGCCTGTGTAACCGAGCTTGGGATTGATGAAAAAAAGAGCTTAGGTTATCTCACCTTTCACACTTTGCTCAAAGAGGTGCGGAATGCCGGTAACAAAATTATTAAAGCAAGGGACCTAAAATCATTACATACCGGCAGAAATAACGTAAAACACTATGGGCATTTGGCTGAACCAACAACGGTGCGTAAATTTTTTGATAGTGCTAAGATTTCGATGGACTACCTGCTCCAGCAAGTGGTTGGTAAAGACCTGCAGGATATAATGCTCCATGAAGTCGTCAAAGAGGGAGAGGCGAAGGATTATATCCAGGAGGCCTGTAAATTAATAGAAAAGAAAGACTTTTTCTGGGCGTTGATTAATATACGCAAGGCCGTCTACGTGGAAATTGAGGAGGAATATTCAATAGAGCAGTGGGCTACCGTTTCCAATGATGACGACTATCTTAAAAAACTATTTGTGGCTGTGGGACGAAAGGCGCCCTGGTACACCAAAAACAAGGAATGGATTGAAAAGAATGTAAATGACCCATTCGATTATATACAGCTGGACCACGATAAAGTAAGACTAGACCTGCTTGAATGGGGAGTAACTACCGAAGATTTTTGGAACCTGTGGCGGCTGACACCGCAGGTCTTCCGCTTTAAGAAATCGCAAAAATGGGTTTTGAAGGGCGAGCTGAAACATTTTAAAGAAGGTGCTTCAGAAGCAAACGTAAAATACTGCCTTGATAAGGCAGTTTTGCTTATTATGAAAAAACAAAAGCATCATGATTTGTCAAGAGGGCTTATCGATTACAAGCCCTGGCACCAATTAACAGTTAAAATAAAACAGAAAGCTCCGCTTTATGAAAAGGCCTCCGAAAGTTCAAAAGAGGTTATAAAGTTAAAAAAAGGGACCGTGCTCAATGCAACATATATTGTTACGAGCGGATTAAATGAACAAAAGAAATTTGTGTACATATTACATGAGGATAAAAATAAAAATCTCGTAAAGGGGTATGTTGATTCGAGTGTTTGTGAGATTTTAGAAGATTCCGTAAATAATACGCAGTAAAAGCGATAATTTTTAAGCGTTCACCAGCTTAAATAAAAAAAGATTCCCTTCCACCACATTTGTGTATAATATTATATTTACGGTTTACGGATATAGCTGGTTTGATTTAGAAGGGATTGCAAATGCCGGCAAATATAGTACACATGCTCACCGCCCATAAGGCGATTCAAAAGCTAAAAGAAAAGGGTGTTGAAGAATTTACACAGTTCGCAGATATGCTCGATGATGTTTCGATGAGAAACTGCCGGGCATACCTGAATCTTGGCAGCATCGGACCGGACCTTTATTACTATGTAAAAAGGTTGAGATTGTTAAAGGATTTGCTCTTTGATAAGTTCGTGCAGGCAAAGGGTGTAACGCTGTGGTCATACCATCTTCATTCACATCAGCCGAACGTATTTCCTTTAAGATTATTGGAGATTATGTTCAGCGATGTGATAAGAAAAAACCGCAAGACCGAGCTTGAAGACGATGACATTCGCAAATTAGCATATATCGCAGGACACCTGACCCATATTGCAGCCGACCAGATAA
>CAYWUO010000243.1:0-2742 GCA_964461285.1 uncultured Pirellulales bacterium | reverse complement strand
CGTACGAATGAAGATTTTCAAATTGGGCCTTAAGAAAAGAAAGCAAAAGACTAAGAAGTAAAAGCCCGCACATACAGGGAATGTATTGAGCGGCGGTTGACGGAGAGGAATTTATGGCACAAGAGAAGAGAAAATTTAGCTCCCTCGTCGAAGTTCTGGATTTTGCGATAAACAGAGAGATAGAAGCACACGATTTTTATGTAAGATTAGCAGACATGGTGAAGAGGCCTGAGCTTGTTAAAATCCTCAGAGACTTCGCCACAGAGGAGGTAGAGCACAGGGTAAAGCTGGAAGCTGTAAAGGCCGGGGAAGCGACGATAGGAGATGAAGAAGCGGGCGACCTTGATATTGCCGATTATGTGGCGGAGGTTGAACCACATCCGGATATGAGCTACGTTGATTTGCTTGTCGTTGCGATGAAAAAGGAAAAGTTATCCTACAAGCTTTATACCGACCTTGCAGCAATAGTCCAGAGGAAAGATTTGAGAGGAATTTTCCACAAGCTGGCTATGGAAGAAGCATACCACAAGCTGCGGTTTGAGCTTGAGTATGACCTGACAACATTTGGAACGAAGCGCAAAAAATAAAGATAGCCGCAGATACAAGGCGGCATTGAGCGGAGCTGGCATTAGGAAGTACTTCATTCCGGGAATTACATAGAAAGCAAAGATATTAGCAAAGGAAGACTTCTATAAGTAGCGAGAAAGATACGTTGATTTGAAGCTCTCCGGGTTTTGCGGTCTTGGGTGTAAATAATCCGCTAAACTTTTCCAACGACGAGAGAGGCATTATGTCCACCAAAACCGAAAGAGTTGCTCATCGTAATATTTACATTTGTCTGGCGTGCCTGCAGAGGTACATAGTCCATCTTAAGGTCACAGCGTTCGTCGGGATTCTCGAGGTTAATGGTGGGAGGTATGACCGATTTGTTTATGGTCTTTATGCAGATAATCATTTCGACGGCGCCGCTGGCGCCGAGCTGATGGCCGAGCGAGCTTTTGGTCGAACTAACCGGTATCTTATATGCCCTGTCACCGAAAACCGACTTGATAGCTGAGCTTTCAGCTATGTCGTTTAGTTCGGTGCCGGTGCCGTGGGCGTTGATATAATCGACTTTTTCCTTGTCTATACCGGCATCGATTAACGCCAGCTCCATTGTTTTCGCAGCGCCCTGACCATCCGGCAGCGGGGCGGTTATATGGTATCCATCGTCAGTAGCTGCATAGCCGAGCATCTCGGCATATATGTTTGCGTTGCGTTTTTTGGCGTGTTCGTATTCCTCCAGAACCAGGATTCCAGCTCCTTCTGAAAGTACGAATCCGTCTCTATCTCTATCGAACGGCCTTGAGGCCCGTTGGGGGTCGTCGTTTCGAGTGCTGAGAGACCTGGCGGCACAAAAAGAAGCCAGCCCTATGGGTGTGAGTGCTGCCTCGGTGCCGCCGGTTATGATAATATCGCTTCGGTTGGCAACGATGTTTATATATGCTTCACCAATCGCGTGATTGCCGGAAGCGCAGGCGCTTACAACGCAAAAATTAGGACCTTTTAAGCCGAAATGGATTGCAATATTGCCATTTGCAGCGTTGGCCATGAGGCGGGGAACAGTGAACGGAGAGAGCTTCCGTACGCCCTTTTTCAGGAGCTTAATATGCTGTTCTTCAATTTCCTTGATACCGCCTATACCCGTTCCTACGATAGCGCCTACACGAAAGACGTCTTCTTTGGAGAAATCAACCCCGCTGTCATTTATGGCCTGAATCGCAGCAGCTATTGTAAACTGCGAGAAGCGGTCCATACGCTTGCTTTCTCGATGGTCGACGTATTTTGTGACATCGAAATCCTTTATCTCGCCGCCGAACTGCACAGGGTAAGCACTGGTGTCAAAGGATTCAATGGTAGAAACTCCGCTTTCACCCTCGCAAAGTTCGGCGAAAAGCTTGTCTACAGACTCGGCTAAGGCAGTGACACAACCCAGGCCTGTGATGACAACACGTCGTTTGTTCATATCAAACTTATTCGCTACTCTTTGCCTTTGGATTGTGCGATATTTACGATGTAATCGATTGCGGCACCGACGGTCTGGATTTTTTCGGCTTCCTCGTCGGGTATGCTCATATCAAATTCATCTTCGAACTCCATCACAAGCTCGACTGTATCCAGGGAGTCGGCATTCAAATCGTTAATGAATGATGTTTCGCGTGTTATTTCAGCCTTGTCGACGCCCATTTGCTCGCTTATTATTTCGATTACTTTGTTTTCAATTGCTTTAACATCAGTCTCATCGACACTCACTTGTTTTTACCTCCCTAATCAAGTTAGGAATTTCTTTTTCACAATCTTAAATCTATCTAAACAATCCCGCAATAAATTGCAGGGCTACATATAAATACAAGATATTTTCCCTTTACTTAAACTAAAGGAAACCATAAGCATTATTATTTACCTGATTTATTATATTGGCGGGTATGATACCTTTTCAAGGGTTTATCTACAAATGTTTTTTTATTTTTTTTTGACTATTTTAATACGACTCGAATTTTAGATTTTTAGTGTGTTTGACCTGTTTTGTCTAAAAAAGGGCGAGGATTGCATATAGAAATTAGTTAACAGGTGAGTAAATGAGTTGATATGTGTATTTTAGGGGGTGAGATATCAGGGAATTACTGATTATTGGACCCTAAGTGCTATCTTCTTTTTAATGTTACATTGGGCCGTATCAGGTAGTTAGGTGTCAAAACCAAA
>CAYWUO010000242.1:0-2803 GCA_964461285.1 uncultured Pirellulales bacterium | reverse complement strand
TTATCAGCGAAGCTTTTGAACCCATCCAGTGTAATCTTTTCAAGTCTCATTTTTTTTGTCCTGTTGCTGATATTCGACAATTTATTTTACACAAGGTACGCGTTTTTACCTCAATACGCAATATTGTTATCGGCCGAAGATATGTTTTCTCTTGATTATTAGTCGATTTTTGGTAGCGGGCCCGCTCGAAACTCTGCTCTTACTGCGCCTTTGTCACACATCTGTTTCAAAAGAGCTATCATATCGGCATAAGAGACACCCAGGCCGCCAGAACCTTGTTCTTCTTGCTCAGCAGGCTCTTCACAGAGTACTTGAATTATATCGGAAACGATAGATGAGCTTCGCAATGGACCTATCATCATTGGCCGGGTGGGATGTCTGCGCATTACCTGGACAAATCTTTCCCCTCGCCGGGAAACTACCATTATTTTGCCGTCCGAGGATTTTACAAGAATATTGTTCCGGAAGTATATCGGTGTTCCGAACAATACTATTCTCGGCTCTCCGCTGCGGGATACAAATATCTGCTTATATTCGGTGTTAGAAACCTGGTCCAGGTATAATTCACGCCCAATACGCTTTCTTGTTACGGTAACATCATCCAACTTCCGCAATTGTTCATACGCATCTAATCTTATCTTAAAATCAGAATCACGAAGAAATTGCCGCAAAATCTTGGCTGCATCGGTTCGTTTTGCTCCTGTGGTTATTGCTTCCAGGGCCTCGATTCGATAAGCGCTGCTTTTATTCGCCGCCAGTTCTGCAAGGACCCCCAAACCGCGGTCATCGCCCAGATTGAGCATACATCGGCCTGCACGAAGCCGAACCTCCTCATTGGATGAATTCAACAGAGTTGCAAGTTTGTTGACGCTTTGTCTTCCTATTGCTTCGAGAGCTGTTTCACTTGCCTGCTTGTCCTCTGAAACCGCAAGCTTTCTGACAAACGTCTTGATTCTCTCTTCAATCATCTCCGGCGTCTGGCTAAGATATGTTGCTTTTACTATCGAGACGAATTTTTGTTTTTTTGCTTTGTATTTGCCTGGTACTGACAGGTCAATCCTGCCGGGTGAGACTGCTATGGCCTGGGCATCGCTATAGCGTTCATTTAACCGGTTGCGAATTTGGCTTGTCATTAGATAGTCAAAGCTGGGCAGTGTCACGATTGTCTTATACTCATCCAGTACCGTGCCGCCGCCTAAGATATATCCGGTTTTTTTGTCCGTCTCGGGCGTCTCTATAGTATCTATAAAGACCGCTCCTTTGGCAATTGCCATTGTTCTTGATGTTATTGCGAATTCTCTCGTTGCCGTCAGCTCAGTGCTATACAGCCAACCGCCTTGCAGAGATGTTGTTTGGCTGCCGGCCAGGGCGGTTACTTTTAAATCGAACAGCTCATTCTTCAATCCTGTTGTCGGCATTATCCCTTCGACATGCACAATAGCGGTATTTGCGCTGTCAATAAGTTTATTAACTTCTATTTTCTCTCCGCTGACCTGTGTCATGATATATCGCGTAAGATATGCTCTTAGCTGTGGCGGACATTCTGATGAGCCTGTTCCGTTAAGACCGCCAACAAGGCCGTATCCTTCCACAGGGATTGATTCGGTAAACGATACCTTTGCCAGTGAGCCGATAGTCGGGCCCAAATCTATCTTTGATGCAAGCTCCTTTTTACCTGTTTTTGTCCGGCTGTATTTTTCGCAGCCCCACACAAAACAAAAGGCGACCAGTGCTGCTGCCAGATAAACCCCGTTAGAAAGCTTAAACGGTGCTTTAAAACCCCTCGCTATGTATTTTTTACCACTCCCAAAGGACGAAGCGTCCTTTCTAACGGGGTAAATAATTTTTCGATTATTCACACTCATAGAACCTGCTCTACTGCTTCCTGATAATCTAATGCCCTTAATACTACGTTCTTTTACCGTTTCCGTCAAGTTTATGATTTTGGTTCTCCGATTATCTGGCAGATAACCGTCCTTGTCCTCGCCCTCGTATCGAAATCCACTAAGATTATTTGTTGCCATGTACCGAGTGTCAGTCTTCCATCAATTATGGGCACGCTCAGCGATGGCCCCAAAAGCGCTGCTCGAACGTGGGAATGGCCGTTATCATCGTGCCATGTCTCTTCGTGCTCATAACGAGCATTTTGTGGTGCTATTTTCTCGAACACCGCTGCTATATCGTAATTGACTAATCCCGGCTCGTATTCGGTCGTTGTAATCCCCGCTGTCGAGCCAATGTTAAAAATAGTAACGGTTCCTGATGTTATTTTTGATTGTGTTACGGCTTTGCTTACCTGCTCTGTAATATTAACGACATCGCAGTTGCCCTTTGTTTTCACCTTAATTTGCTCTGTTTTGACCATCTCAGATTAAATCCTGTTTTACTTTAATATCGGACGCTTTAAGCTGATTTTTTTAAACTCTATTAGATTTAAGCCGTAACTTCAAATCAAAATCCTTATCAGACGGAAAATCTTGTGGTTAATTGTGTTGGACGTGCTTATGCAATGCAGAATTGGATTATTTACATAAACCAGCGTGGCGAAAACACCGATTTTAGTAACATATGAAAGCAAAATTGGGGGGCTTGAGTTTATAATGGTACTAAATAATTGTCACATAACGTTAGCAAAGAGATATTCCTCTATATTGCAGGTTGGGATTATTCTGCTTCTGTTGAGCTTGCTCGGTACAGCTGAGCAAGCATTCGCACATGATGAGCAGGAACAACCGGCTGAACAGGAAGACCTTTTTGAAATGTCCATCGAGGAACTCCTCGATGTCGAGGTCACGGTCACGGT
>CAYWUO010000241.1:0-2876 GCA_964461285.1 uncultured Pirellulales bacterium | reverse complement strand
GAGCTTATAACCACGCCCGTTGCTATCAACGGTATCGAGACATACGGCTATGCAATGACGGCGATAGCAATTTCGCATACGGGTTTCAATATTGCCAACGTTATCCTGTTGATACCGTTTACAAAAACTCTTGCGAATTTGCTCAAGCGCTTTATGCCGGACAGGTTCCGCAGGGAAACTCCTCATTTGAAACTGGTTGATGTCAGGATGCTGGATGCTCCTGCGATGGGCATAGCGCAGTCGAAAAAGGAAATTTTGAATATGGCGGGACTTGCCGGTAAGATGTTCGGCACGCTCAGAATGGCCGTAGAAAATGAAAATACTAATGAAAAATCGGAAGGGAAAATTTTCCGCCGCGAAGAGATTCTCGATGTCATTCAAAAGGAAATTATGGAGTTTTTGAGCGAGCTTCTTTCGGGAAATGTCCCGCACAGCGTTATGGATACAGGCCGAAAGCAGCTCAGAATAGCGGATGAGTACGAATCAATAAGCGACTATATAACAAGTATACTCAAGCTGAACATTAAAATGAGAAAGGCCAATCTCAAGTTGACTGAAAAAGAAAAGTCGCGTATACTCGAGCTGCACGACCGGATATCAGCTTATATTGACTTTATCAGCACAAGTTTCGAAAACGATGATTCGAGCATACTGGCCAAAGCAAATACGATGGGAGACGGGATTACCCACTATATCAAGCAGCTTCGTGCAAGGCACCTCAGCGAGGTTGGTATGGAACATACATCAGCATTGAAAAGCCTGATTTTCTGCGATGTATTGACCGCATACAGGCGGATAAAAGACCATGCCCTCAACATCGCAGAGACGGTCGTCGGCGAGAAATAACCCCGTGACACGGGAGGGATGCCTTGCGGCGACGACGGAAGACAGAGGACGGAGGACGGAGGGCAGAGGACGGAGGACGGAGGGCAGAGGACGGACGACTGACGACGGATGGCAGACGAGGGAGGACTGACGACGGATGACAGAGGGAAGAAATCCTAATATCTACATTCTAAATTTATCTTCTCGCATCTACGCATTTACTCACCTGTCTCCGCGAAGGCGGAGATCCACGAGATACGAAATACGAGCGACTAATCACCGCACCTGAGCCGAGCAGTAAAAGACGTGGTTCAATATACTTATTCCCAATGCTGTGCTGGCGGTTGGTTTACTTCTTGTGTCCACCTTAAACCGTTCTTCTCAAAATCAACCTGACGCCTGTCTATTTTGAGGATTTTTGCTCCTTGTACCGTGTCGCCCGCATGAAATATCCTGCCATCGATTATTATCGACCGTTTATCTTCGCTGTAGATAATACCGGTTACTTTACCAAATTGTGGGTTGAAATTGCCGGCAGCAATCTTTACTTGTGGTGAAACATTTATAAGTTCATACGCAGTGTTTGCAGCTGTCCCTACAACAACTGCGGCTATAACCACAATAGAGAAAACAGCTATTATAACGAACCAATCCGGGTATTTCTTTTCCATCTCTTTGTTTGCCTTAAAGAATTGCATACCCTCAGCTCCTGATTCTGTGCTTTGGCTCCCTCCAAAGCCAAAATCTATTATACACTCTTTGCCTGAAAAATCAAGCAAAATCAGGGAATATGTGTAAGCGAAGAATCTATTTTAACCACGGATTGCGCGGATTACACGGATTTTTTCTGCCAATTGTTACTCGTCCGGCGGCTTGTCCGCCATAGCTTTAGCGAAGGCGGAAGCATCTGCGGAGGAGGAAGCGAAGAATCTATTTTAACCACGGATTAACCCGCCCGAGGGGCGAGGTCTCGCCGAAGGCGGACGCGGATTGACACCGATTTTATTTTGGCCACAAAGGCATTAAGGCACTAAGGAAATAATCATTTAAAAGGTCAGTCTGTGATAAATTTTAAAGGCGTTTGGTATATTTCCTTTAGTGATTTTTACTTCATAATTTGAAAAGAAGAAATATCAAGTTCATTATTTTTATAGCGGAGTTTTATACCGGCTCCCTCAAATGCGATGAAAATATCTATTGTATTTCTTTTAAAAGCATCAGGATCATTTATAGCTTTTTTAATTTCTGAGAATGGAATAAGTAATATTCCATCCCTAGGCATTAGAAGAGAACCGTTTTCATCCTGAAGGTTTTTTTTGAAGACATCGCGGAAAGTTACTTGCCAACCTTTTGTTTTTTTGCTGCCAGGACGAATAAAGACCTTTTCATCATTTATTGTCGCTTCATAGGATTTGAATTCAGTAATGTTATACTTATACCTTTTTAAAATCTTTTTAAGATCATCTAACATAACCTGTTCTTGACCACGAGTAGCAATAAGCTTTTGAATCAATCCCTTTTTAATAAGAAAAAAGTTTAATTCTGAAATTAGTTTTGTAACAATTACTTTTTGTGGAGAGTTCAGTATTTGTTTGGCACCCTGTGCTACAACTTTATATTTGTTTGCCTTGAATAATACGATCAGATAATACTCTAACTCTAGACGAACTACATTGTCGTTGAAGTCTGATTGATTTGCTGGCCTTCCGTCATTAATTATCAAAACGCGGTCCCAATTTTTAATTTTGTCTTCAGGTGTGTTATTATGAATTTTAAGCCTAGAATATAAACTTTTAGCTTCACCAATGTAAACTTTGTTCGATTTTGATTCCACAAGAATATAGATTCCAGGATAATCAATCTTCCCTAATTCAGTGTTAAATGTTTCTAATGCTTTAGTTGAGCGAGGGAAATCCCAAGATCGAATTTGCTCTGTAGTTCTTGAGCGAACGATGTTTTCGCCATTTTTAGGGTCTTCGTAGTAGCCAATATTTTCTTCTTCCATTTTATTTCCGTAATGTGATGATTGTTTCTCTAAGTTTGTAGCTCCT
>CAYWUO010000240.1:2617-2900 GCA_964461285.1 uncultured Pirellulales bacterium | reverse complement strand
AATGAAAAAACTATTTACAAATAAGATTAACTACTATATAGTAATAACTACGATATAATTGGGAAATGGATATGGACTCTACATGGTGATATACTGAAGTGAAAAATAAAGACAGAATTAGCGAGTTCTATTTTATGTCAAATAACAGCAACAATAGGAAAAATAGTGATAATAAAGAGAAAATGGATACTCTCCGGATTGAGTGTCGCAAGACAGGATTGAAAATCACGCCTCAACGAATGGCGGTTTATAAAGTGCTGCTTGAATCGAGAGAACACCCTTC
>CAYWUO010000240.1:0-2607 GCA_964461285.1 uncultured Pirellulales bacterium | reverse complement strand
ATATATCAGCAAGTAAGGAAGGAACTGCCAAACATTTCATTCGATACTGTGAACAGGACACTTTTGACGCTAAGTGAGGTTGGTGCGGCTTTTGTGGTGGAAGGTTCGGGCGATGCCAAGAGATTTGACGGAAATCTCGAGGCTCACCAACATTTTAAGTGTATAAAATGCAAAAGAATTATTGACTTTCACTATAAATCCTTTGACAATATTCATGTTCCCAAGGCTCTTAGCAAAAGATTTATTGTATCGAGAAAAACGGTATATTTTGAGGGCATTTGTGATTTGTGCAGAAAAAAATAAATTGAGGAAGTAGTCTTAGTAAAAAATTATCGTGTAAAGGGAGTTTATAAATGAATCTAAAAGGTACACAAACAGAAAAGAACTTGCTGACGGCATTCTCAGGAGAATCGCAGGCGAGGAACCGCTATACGTATTTCGCAAGTCAGGCAAGAAAGGAAGGTTATGAGCAAATAGCCGCTATATTTGAAGAAACAGCCAACCAGGAGAAAGAACACGCCAAGCGGGAATTTAAATTTCTTCAAGGTGGCGACGTGGAGATACAGGCAGCTTTTCCCGCAGGCGTGATAGGCAATACCAAAGAAAATCTGCTCGCCGCAGCAGCCGGTGAACATTATGAGAACACCGAGATGTACCCCGGCTTTGCTAAGGTCGCAGACGAAGAGGGATTTTCGGAAATTGCAGAGGTATTCAGGAACATTGCTATAGCAGAGAAGCGACACGAAGATAGATATATCACCCTTGCCAAAAACATCACCGATGGGAAAGTCTTTAAGCGGGAAAAACCAGTCCGCTGGGTCTGCAGAAACTGCGGCTACGTACACGAAGGTGCAGAAGCTCCCGATGTATGCCCTTCCTGTGCACATCCGAAGGCGTATTTCGAGCAGGAAGCGACTAACTACTAAAAACAGTAGCTGTTATCTTTCAAGTTAGTGTTAAAAGAGGGAAATTGACATAATCAAATTCTGAAAGGGGAAAATTATGGCCGAGAAACTTCAAATCTATAAATGCAATGTCTGTGGCAATATCGTTGAAGTGCTTCACGGCGGGATCGGCGAGCTGGTCTGCTGCGGAAAGCCGATGGAACTTCTTGTCGCAAAGACGGCCGACGAGGGCAAGGAAAAGCACGTTCCGGTAATCGAAAAAATTGACGGCGGAATCAAGGTAAAAATCGGCAGCGTCCCTCATCCGATGGAAGAAAAACACCATATTGAGTGGATTGAGGTTATCGCTGACGGCAAGGCATACAGGCAGTTCCTCGAAGCCGGCGATGCACCTGAAGCCGTGTTCAATATTGAGGCAAGCTCTATCTCAGCCCGCGAGCATTGTAATATTCACGGACTCTGGGAGGCAAAGTAACAATGATTAGCAAAAAAATGCAGGATGCCCTGAACGAGCAAATTAACGCAGAGTTGTATTCAGCTTATATGTACCTTTCGATGGTCGCCTACTTCGAATCTGTAAATTTATCCGGCTTTGCGACGTGGATGAGGGCCCAGACGCAGGAAGAGCTGATGCACGCAATGAAGATTTATGATTACGTTAACGAGCACGGCGGCAGAGTAACATTAAAAGCCATAGATGGTCCTCCGACAAATTGGGAATCACCTCTGGCTGTTTTTGAGGCGGTTTATGCACACGAACAAAAAGTAACAGGCCTGATTAATAAGCTGGTGGATGTGGCTATCGGAGAAAAAGACCATGCAACAAACAACTTCTTGCAATGGTTTGTCAATGAGCAGGTCGAGGAAGAATCGTCCGCTGATGAAATAGTACAAAAGCTTAAACTTATGGCAGATACCCCGGGCGGGATAAATATGCTTGATAACGAGATGGGACAAAGGGTATTTACACAACCCACAACAAAAGGAGAATAAAAATGCCTATGCCTTTTAACGCAGATGAAGTATTCGAGATGGCTGAGCAAATCGAAAGAAACGGAGCTAAGTTTTACCGCGCTGCTGCTGAGAAATTCCCTAAAGTAAGCAAAGTCCTGCTTGACCTTGCTGCTATGGAAGATAACCACTTAAAGACCTTTCAAGATATGCGTGCCGAGCTTTCAGCCTCAGAGACAGAACCGCCTGTTTTCGACCCCGACAGTCAGGCCCAGATGTATCTTCGAGTAATGGCCGATGGTCACGTTTTTGACATAAAAGCCGACCCCGCCGGTAAGCTAACCGGCCAGCAATCGCTGCAGGACGTACTCAAGACAGCTATCGGCCTCGAAAAGGATTCCATTACCTTTTATGTCGGCCTGAAAGAGTGTGTCCCGCGTAAAACCGGCAAAGAAAAAATCGAAGCCATAATCACAGAAGAAATGGGCCATATTGCTATCTTGAACCAAAAAATGACTGATTTATAATAGCCGGATAAATGCCACTATAAAACAACTGTCTAAATCGAGGCTGTTTTCAGGGATGCAAATGGTAGATTTAGAGACCCTATTCAAGTTAAGCTATGGTATGTGCATAGTCAGTTCGAAGAAAGGTGACCGCATCAATGGTTGTATCGTTAACACAGTATTTCAAATAGTTCCTGAGCCGCCGATGATAGCGGTCAGTGTCAACAGGAAGTACTTAACACACG
>CAYWUO010000239.1:0-2901 GCA_964461285.1 uncultured Pirellulales bacterium | reverse complement strand
TTCATCTTCTTCAGGGATACCCAGCAGAATCTGTTTTACATCGTCTCGGTTGTCGAATAGCTCGATGCTTCTCAGAAATGCAGCTCTACCGGCTACGTCGACGAAGGGCTTTTTTCTCTTTCCGCCAAACCGGCTGCTGGCCCCGGCAGCACAAATAATCGCAGCGATATTTTTACTCATAGTAAAAGCTCCTTTTTTTGCCACCAAGACACGAAGGCACTAAAAAGTTTAGAGTTCCTAAAGTTGTAGACTTTAGCCCACTTTTATCCTCTTCGTGGCTAAAACTCGATGCCACGTCTTGCAGGCAGGCCCTTATCAAACGGATGCCTGATATTTTTCATTTCAGTGACCAGGTCGGCCATTGCTATTAGTTCATCGGTTGCCCCTCGTCCGGTCAGAACGATTTCCACAGCAGGGTCTCTTCTATCAATGAGTCCCTTGATATCTTCCAATTTTGCCAGACCTTTTGATAGGCAAAACACAATCTCATCGAGTATGACACAATCGTAGAATTTTTTTTCCACTGTCTGAGTCAGTCTTTCGATTGCCTCAGCGATTGCAGCTTTGGCTTTGGCGACCTGCTTTTCATCGTCGAAGGATTTTTCCATATCCCATTCAATATCGAGGGCTTCGACCCTGATTCTCACGGCGCCCAGTTGCAGGGCGAATCTTTCGCCTGTATCAAGCGACGGGGATTTTAGGAACTGGTAGATAAGGACCTTATTGCCCTGACCGGCTGCACGAAGGGCCAGGCCAAATGCAGCGGTGGTCTTTCCTTTTCCGTCCCCGGTATAAATCTGGACAAGCCCTTTTTTCAGCATAGCAGTATATTAAAAGAACAGGAGATAGATTAAAATCAAAAATAGAAAATTTTCCCTGTGTATTATGAAAGTTGAATCCTCGGCCGCGAATGGTGATAACAGGCCTGTGGTTAGGCAGGTTTATATGCGGTTTGAGCTAAAGAAAAATCTCAGGTTAAATCAAAAAAAATTGGGAAAATGAGTATCAGAGGGTATAATGGCTGGCCGAGGCATTGAATCATAAATGCATTGAATGGGCTCTGCTGGAGGTGTTCGCGGGGCTTGATTTGGAGTTTTTTACAATGGCGCTGAATAGTTTTAGTTCGCTGTGCGATGATTTCTATCTCGATATGTATATTAATACCGAATTAGACCTTCCGGTGCAGCGAGATACCATTCTGGCCTTTTTCGAGCGGATACAAAGGCAATTTCCTTCTATGGGCCGCTTCTATCGGCGTGAAAATAACGAGTATTGCCTGGAAGAAGACCTTCATCTTGGCCGATACCGCTGGATTGCACTCGAGACTGACCGTGTCGGCTCCGGAGTCGTCAATCCCTCAAGTTTTGAAGAGGCCTTCTGCCAGGACAGACTGGTACTCGAACTTGTCCCTTATATGCTCAGCGTGAGCCATCTTGACATTGCTTCGCTGGATGTAGCTATCGCTATGGATTTTGATTATTTGGGAAGCCATGATGAGATTATCGCAGAGGCGCTATTATCGATGAGCCCTTTTAATTGCCTTCTTGACCTGCCTTATGCCAGACCTATCGGCTTCTCGCCTACACTTATCGTGGCATTGTCCGAAGATGGTAATACTCAGGGCAGAATCAGCGTAGATTCAAAAACAAGCGTCTACGAAGATAGAAAACAGAAACACAGTTTAGACGAGGCTATAAGCTTGTCTTTTACAGTCCGCCAGTACCCCACAGCCACTGGAAAGTTTGACGCACTAAAATCTTTTGAATACCAGTGCCAGCTGGCCCAGGAATTAATGGCGGAGAAAATAGTTCCGAACTTTGTTATACCTTTAACCGAGAAAATTGCACAAAAAAGATTGATATAATCGCCGTTTTTTAATGAGTGAGGGAGAAAGGAGTCTGAAATGGCTATAGAAGCACCGATGAGCAAGTTCAAGAAAACCAACCTTAAAATCTATATCGCGGTTTGTATTGCCCTTGCGATTTGGTGCGCATATGACGGCTACTTTAACGAGGGCTGGATAAAAGAGCATACGAATCCCGACGGCACTCCAAAGGCTTACCTGGTTTTTAATAAGAAGGCACCGGTTTTCTTTGGCGGAGCTGTGGTGCTTTTGGGCGTGTACCTGTTTGTAATAAAGGGCAGGAAACTTGTCGCTGACGATAATGACCTCGTTGTTAGCACGAATGAAAAAATTGCTTACGATTCCATACAAAAAATAGATAAAACCAACTTTGACTCGAAAGGTTACTTTATCATCACGTATAAAGACAAGGACGGCAGAGAAATCAATCGTAAAATAAGTGATAAAAAATACGACAATCTAAAAGCCATTTTGGAACATCTGGTAGCAAAAATCAGTTGAAAACTATCGCAGTAAAAACTAAAATTTGATTAACAGTTGAGCCGCAATATGCAATTTTTGTAAGCTGTTGCGGTTTATTTTTGGGATTTTTAACAGCATAATTAGGAAGCAAACACGAATGAATACGTGCGTCGTTGGGTTACAGTGGGGGGACGAAGGCAAAGGCAAGATAGTAGATATATTTGCCGAGCGACATGATATCGTTGTCCGATACAGCGGTGGCGCAAATGCCGGGCATACCGTTATTATCGGTGACGACAGATTCGCCTTACACCTTTTGCCGAGCGGTTCTGTTCGGCCGGATACTGTTTGTGTGATTACTAACGCCGTGGTGGTTGACCCGGATACATTAATAAAGGAAATTGAAGGGCTTGGGCAAAAAAGTATTACGCTAAAGGGGCGTTTCTTTATAAGTGAAAATGCCCATGTCGTCCTGGATTATCATAAAAAAGAAGACCAATTACGAGAAGAGTCCCTCGGCAAAGACAAGATTGGCACAACGATTCGAGGCATCGGTCCCTGCTATGCAGACAAGG
>CAYWUO010000238.1:0-2912 GCA_964461285.1 uncultured Pirellulales bacterium | reverse complement strand
TGAACATAAGCAAATATGGGATTTCCACAGTTGTGCTGTAATAGTAGCTCATCCTGACGATGAGACGTTGTGGGCTGGGGGTACAATTCTTTTGCACCAAGATTGTGAATGGACTGTGATTACGCTTTGCAGAAAAAGTGACCCTGACCGGGCAGCCAGGTTCTCTCAAGCGCTCGAAGTATTGAATGCAACCGGAGCGATGGGTGACCTTGACGATGGGCCTGAACAAACACCGCTGGCTGCTCGCGAGGTGCAGGAAACGATTATCGAATTGCTTGCTTCGTACAGATTCGACCTTATTATTACTCACGGAATGTGGGGGGAGTACACCCGGCA
Source organism: uncultured Pirellulales bacterium (assembly GCA_964461285.1). Taxonomy (GTDB): domain Bacteria; phylum Planctomycetota; class Phycisphaerae; order Sedimentisphaerales; family Anaerobacaceae; genus CAZBWE01. The sequence goes on along the minus strand of CAYWUO010000238.1, from coordinate 2,576 downwards.
TCTAAGGCATGAGGAAACAGGCAAAGCAGTTATGACCTTGTGGGAAAACGAGAAATTATCTGCCAAACAAATCTGGAGGTTTGCCTACGATGACGGCGCCAAAAAGTATTTTCCTCGGCCTATCAAGGATGCGGATTTGCAAATAGGATTACCAGAGGAAATCTGGCAGAAAAAATATGATATCATCACAAAAATATATGGTTTTGGCCCGGAAAGCTTTGAGGCAAAAACTACTCCGCGTGAAGAGGCCTTTTGGCATTTTAGGCGAAGATAAAAAATTAAAAGTAACTTAATAACAGGAGTTCAAAGAAAATGAAGGTATTAGTGATGTACGATTATCCTCCGACTCCGGCAGGACTGGCCACACAGGGACATTTGCTGCACAGGGGGCTGGAACAAGTCGGCGTGGATGTTCACTCTGTTCACTTCGAATCTGCCCAGGAAAAAGAGTGGTACTACCGATGGTTTGAGCCGGATGTGGTTGTAGGCATCGGCTATTGGGGCCATACTCCTTTTCTGGTACTGCATCCAAAGCGGTATGGAATTCAGGCGATACCGTGGCTCGTAGCGGACGGATATATGGGTGATTACCATGAAATTCTCGGTGCATTGCCTCTGATTTTAGTAACTTCCAGATGGGTGAAGAAGGTTTATGTCCGGGATGGGCTAAAAGGGGAAAACATTGAGGTTCTCCATGTGGGCTGCGATACGGATTCGTTTATACCGCGTGATAAAAGTGACCCAAAGATAGCTGCTGTTCGAGAGGCACTTGGTGTAGCCCCGGACCAGATAATGATTCTCACCATAGGTGGAGATGCGGCATCAAAGGGCGCTCAGGAAGTGATGCAGGCGCTGGCGTTGATAGATACGAAAGCACCGGACTGGAAATACGTATGCAAGGTCTGGCCCCAGCCAAGAACAGAGCAGCAAAACCTACAGGATATACAGCTTGCAACCCAGCTGGGTATCGAAAAAAATGTAGCATTCACAGCTAATGTTATTTCCCGCAACTTTATGCCCTACCTTCTGGCAGCGTGTGATATTTATGCGGCGCCGTCACGCCTGGAGGGCTTCGGGATGATTCAGGTTGAAGCCAATTCCTGCGGCAAGCCGGTAATCGGGATTAAAGCGATGGGAATGCTTGATACCATGGTTCATGGTGAAAATGCGTTTCTGGCCAACATAGCACAAGAGGTAAGATTGAGAGAAACGACGCTGGACCAGGAATCCGGCCATGACCAGGGACACCGCGTAGTTTTCAAAAGTCCACGGATAGTAGATTATCGAGCAAGCGTACATGACATAGCTAACTATCTTTTGCAGCTGATGCAGGATGCAGAGCTGCGCAAGAAAATGGGCGAAGCCGGCAGGAAAAGAGCGGTGGAGCACTACGACTATCGTATTATAGCCAAGAGATTTGTCGGGCTTATCAACAAGCGTCTGGGTATTTCATAACAATGAATAAGAAAGACAGAAGTCTCATTGAGCGAGCCAGGCAAGCTGCAACGAAAGTACTGCTGCACAATGCCTTTGGGCCATACCGTGGGCTTCCACGCACAGCAGGATGGGGATATCCGGAGCCATATACACGCGACATTATGATTTCTACTCTGGGAATTCTACTTACCAAAAATAATAAGCTAATTAAATCCGTGAAAAGGGCGATGGAGACTGTTGCAAAAAACCAGAGCCGATTGGGTCATATTCCTTCGCTGGTCCACGACACGACTGACCGTGGGTCGAGCGATTGCACACCGTTATTCTTGATGGCGGTTGCTCTTTTCCGCAAATTTACCGGCGAGTCTGATTTTCTAAACGAAGCCGTCCAGAAAGCAATGACATGGATGGAGTACCAAAGCCCATCCGACCGCGTTATCGTTGACCAGCTACCAACCAGTGATTGGCGAGATGAGCAGTGGGTCTTGGGCTACGGTTTATATGTAAACACGATTGTGTATATTTATTTACGGCTGTTTGGCCAGGATGAACGAGCAAACAGACTTCGCGAGGCGATGGGGCGATTCACCGTTAAAGGAGACAAGCAAAACCGTCATGTGCACGAGGGTCTGGTATTAAGGTATAAACCATATTACGCGTTATGGTCTTACAAGGTGTACGGGAGTGAGCGTTTTGACCTGCTGGGAAACAGTCTGGCAATTCTTTCAGGGATTGCTTCTCCGACCCGGGCCAGACAGCTGATTAGCTGGATAGAAACGGAATGTGAAGCGTTGAGAAAAAATGAAGAGCTTGCAGTTGACCTTCCGCCTAACTTCTTTCCTTATACAAGGCCCGGAGACCCAGATTGGCTGCCAAGATACACAAAGTATAATCAACCCGGTGAATACCATAACGGCGGCGTATGGCCCTTTATATGCGGATTTTATGTAGCTGCTTTGGTTGCCGCTGGAAGGTATAATCTTGCCGAGAAGAAGCTGATTACATTGACAAACCTTGTTAGGCCTGCACGTGTAGCAGATGTAGAATTCGGTTTTAACGAATGGCATCGAGCATGGGACGGTACGCCGCAGGGTGAGGATTGGCAGAGCTGGTCGGCGGCTATGTACTTATACGCTGCT
>CAYWUO010000237.1:0-2949 GCA_964461285.1 uncultured Pirellulales bacterium | reverse complement strand
ATCAACGTATCCTTGTGCTGCTGCAAGTAGTCCATGAGCTCTTTTGGTACCGGTTTCTTAAAAAGGCCATTCGCCACGGAATTATAGTCCCGTGCATCTGGTATCATGCCTATTTCGTTTTCCACCTGGACCATAATGACCGTGTGTGTTTGCCCGTCAACTTCATGGATGTGTCTCATCAGGGCCGCAAAGGCATGAGTATCAGCATCGCAGTTAGAATCGTTGAATGGTGAGAGGATTTCCATGCCCTTGCCTTGTTTGTTACGGGCTCGTGGAAACCGCTCGGTGTTTGTCTTTACCCACGCAGGTGCGTAGCAGGACATACTGTTTTTCCAGCTGCCGAACCAGAGCAGCACGAGACGTAAATTGTGACACTTGGCCTGCTGAATCAGACCATCCACGAGTGTGAGGTCAAATTTGCCCTCCTCCGGTTCTATCAATTCCCAGTACACTGGCGCCAGGACGGTATTGAGATTAATCTTAACAAGCTTAGGCCAGATGGGTTTCATATATTCGAGACTTGAGGCGCTGGAGTTATGCAGTTCTCCTGCCAGTATCAAAAACGGCTTGCCGTCTACGATGAGTTGAGTTGCTGTTCCCTGTTTGCGAAGATGGGCAATAGAATAGTCTTTCTCAACACCTTCAGTCGCTGCAGCATACACAGTTATCAGAATCAACACAATGACCGCTGATAATAAATGTAATTTGAGCGCGTTTACTATCGACATTTACCTTGCCTCCTTTCCTCAGGCAGCAATATATTCGTTCAATTCATTCGCTGACTTATCTTGGTTCTGACTCTATTTCCTGAAGCCTCCTTATTATCTCAAGGCATACTCTGCTGTTATGATATGGTGCCTTCCACTCAGAAACTTTTAATTCAGGCCTACCACCATCCGGTGCCCTCCAGAACCATTCGCCATGTGCTGAGTCAACGATGTGCTCTCGGATAAACAACCAGCATCGCTCAGCACCTTCAAAGAAATGTTCCTGCTTGCTGAGCTGGTAAGCGTTTATGAGACCTACGACTGCCTCTGCCTGTGCCCACCAGTCTTTCTGGGTGTTTGTGATATGCCCGCCCTCAGCTTCGTAGAAAAGGCTTCCGTCGGTGTCAAAACCAATATCACATACAACCCGGACTATCTTCATTGCTGTTGATTGTATTTGTTTTATTATTTGCTCATCACCCAGAACTTCAGCCGCTTCGCACAAAAGCCAGCTGCCCTCAATATCATGGCCCAATGATTCTATATTTTTTGTCGAATCCCACTTTTCGTCGAAGAACAATTCGAAATGAAAAGTTTTTGAGTTGATAATATGTTTTTGGAAAATCTCGATAAGCTCTTTTAATCTCGACTTTAACTTTTCGTCTTTCCAGGCACGATACAAATTTGTATATGCCTCCAGCAGGTGAAGATGTGTATTCATGGTCTTTTTCCCTTTAGTATCACCGAACGCCAGCATCGCCTTTTCAGCAGCCGACCAGTCTCTCTTGAACGTCTCGAAGTAGCCTTTGTTCACATCATCGTGACAATGTTTCTCAATAAGGTAAAAAAGCTCCTTTGCCTTCTCAAGTGCTTCATTGTCGCCGGTGGCAAGGTAATACTCCGATAGCCCAAAAATTAGAAACGACTGACCATACAACTCTTTACTGTCATCCAACGATTTACCCGTATGGTCAAGCATCCAATATGCGCCTCCAAACTGCTTATCCAAGAAGTATTGCATCAGATAATCAAAGGAGCGCCTGGCCATCTCAAGATATTCTTCGTTTTTCTCAAATCGATAGGCCGCTGAGAACGTCCACAAAATTCGGGCATTCAGCACCAGTCCCTTGGGAGCATCCTTCACGACGGTTCTGTCATTAGACATCCTGCCGATAAAGCCGCCATACTCATTATCCCGGCAGTATTTTATCCAGAACCGAAGAATGTTATGTTCTAATTCATTTTGTGCGTTTTTTAGAAAACTCTCGATACGTTCTTTGTTTATCATTTCGTGTGGACCTCCATGATTTACCTCTATTTGTGCGTCCTCGGCTGATATGTCCTGTACAGGCGGAGATAGCATCTGCCCGTCTTGGTTGGGCCAGGCCACAACAGGCAGGGCGAATAGAAATATTACGGCAAGGATATATCTTTTCATTTATTAATCCTCCCGAAGAAAGTCCTACGGTATAATTATTTACTGCGATGAAATACAGTACAAGGGCATTAAAAGTTTTCTTTTATGAACCTGACGGCATTATTAAATATTGTCATTCCATCGCCGTCTGTTTTGTCTTTTAGGCGGGACCAGTGTGGATGCTGAGTCAGTCGAACGTGCCTTTCAGGATGCGGCATAAGGCCCAGAATCCTGCCGGTAGAATCTGTTAGCCCTGCTATCGAATCTGTCGAGCCGTTTGGATTAACCGGATATTCACCGGCATTACCGTTTTCATCGACGTACTTAAACGCAATCTGTTCCTCGGATTTTAATTTTTTAAGTGTTTGCTCATCTTTAGTAACAACTTTGCCCTCGGCATGTGCTATCGGAAGATAGATTTGTCTGCCCGGCTCAATGAAGACACACTTTTCGGTTTGAGGCGCAAGATACACCCACCTGTCCTCGAATTTGCCGCTGTCATTATAAGTTATCGAAACTTCTTGTTGCTGGCTGCTTGAATTTCCAGGAAGAATTCCCGCCTTGACCAGCACCTGAAAACCGTTACAGATTCCAAGCACAAGTTTGCCGTCATCAATAAATTTTTGTATTGGCTCGTAGATGTGATGTGTAACCTGGTTGGCCAGGATTTTTCCGGCAGCAACATCGTCGCCGTAGCTAAATCCGCCTGGAAAAACAATTATCTGGTATTTTTCAAGTATATCCTTGTTTTCAATTATCCTGTTTATATGGACACGCTCAGCTTTTGCCCCTGCTAATTCGAGGGCGTACTCGGTTTCCATATCA
>CAYWUO010000236.1:0-2955 GCA_964461285.1 uncultured Pirellulales bacterium | reverse complement strand
TGACCTGCTGGAAGTAGTGCAAAGTACTGATAATAAAGTACATCGGATTCTGGCCCTGCGTGGATTTATTCGCCTGATTGGACTTGATAGCGACCGGCCCGTGCAAGAGACGATTAGTTTGTATAAACAGGCAATGAACCTGGCGCCGGATGCGTCCTTAAAAAAGCGGGTACTATCGGGACTGGCTAATGTCGAATCTCTTGACGCTTTGCAAATGGCTGTTGAATACCTAAATGATACGGACTTGCGACAGGAAGCGGAACTTGCTGTTGTTAATATCGCTGAAGCTGTGCAAAATAGCCACCCGCAGCAAACAGAAACCATCCTGCAAGAAATTATCGAAAATACAAAAAGTGATTCTGTGCGCGAGGCGGCTCAGGAATTACTGACAAACGTTGAGGGATTGAAGAAAACTGATTTTGTACAGGAGGCCAGGGAGGCAATTGAGCAGGCGGATATATATATGGGTGACTGGCAGGGTAGCTGGACGATGGCCGAGGAAACGGGAACCGGCTCAGGGTCTATGGCGACACAAGTCATAGCTCTGGGCAAAGGAGAATATCGTCTTAATCTTCTTAATCAGTTTGATATGGGAAGCCCGCCTATAGCTGTAATCGAAGGCCAGCGTGAGGATACAGAAGTGAAATTTGCCGGCAGTGTTCAACGCGAAGGTGCTGAATCCGATATACAGGCAACTATCAAGGATGGCCGACTGACCGGTACAATGAAAGGAAATAACAGTGAGGGTAAATACGTATCAGTTGAATTTGCTTTGGAAAAGGTTTATCGTGTTTCGCCCGCACTTGGTGCAGAGCCGCCGGCCGGAGCGATAGTTTTGTTTGATGGCACAAACCTTGACCAGTGGGAGCATGTAAGGACATCTGTAGGGCTTATCGGTATTGCCGAAGTTTTAGGCAGTCATGACAATTCCGCCGCGTATCTTAAAAGCAATATATGGTCGGCAAAACAACGAAAGGCCGTTTTGCAGATTGGCAGTGATGATGGAATTAAGGTATGGCTTAACGGGCAGCTCGTCCACGCCAATAATATTATGCGAGCTTGTGAGCCGGGACAGGATAAGGTTGACATAACTCTGGAGACCGGCTGGAACGAGCTTATGATGAAAATCACAAATGGCGGTGGTGGTTGGGAATCTTGTGTCAGGTTAGTCGGCAGATACAAGCTGAAAATTGAAAATATCAAAGAGAGAACAACAGATGGCATAGATACATCTGAATATTTTGAAAAGAACAAAGGCTTCCTTACCTTCTGGGAAATTGCGGGTCCATATCAACAAGAAGGCAAAGATGGGACGGCGATATTTGATGTGGCCTTTGAGCCGGAAAAAACACTTGCCTCGGCGGAGACTCAGGCCGGAGCGACAGATGCACAAACAGTGCAGTGGAAGCAAATCGACCTGAATAAATATAAGCCGAAGGAAGTGCGATGGAGACTCATTGACGGGGCGATGCAGGTCGTGCCGGGCAGCGGCTCTATTATAACGAAAAGAAAGTTCAACGACTTCAAGCTGCATTTGGAGTTTCGTACTCCGTTTATGCCGGAGGCACGTGGTCAGTCACGCGGCAACAGCGGTGTATACCTGCAGGGACGATACGAAGTGCAGATACTTGATAGTTACGGTCTTAAAGGTAAGGATAATGAATGTGGGGGGATTTATCAGGTTGGTGCACCACTTGTGAATATGTGCGCGCCGCCTATGCAGTGGCAAAGTTATGATATTACTTTTTGTTCACCGCGATTCGATGAGGCGGGCAAAAAAGTTGATAATGCGCGGCTAAGTGTAATTCACAACGGCGTGACGATTCATGAGAACCTGGTGGTGCCAAGGCCGACGGCTGTGGCGCCGGATATTAATGTCAAAGAGCCCGGCGGAATATACCTGCAAGACCACGGCAATCCTGTTCAATACCGCAATATTTGGCTTGTGGAGTTGCCAACGGAGCCAATTTTGCTTTAAATTATAATTGTTTTGGAGTGTTTGAAATGATGGATACTTATTTAAGAAAAACTGGTAAGGAAAACGAGAAGAAAACGGCCGGGCAACAGGCAAGGAAGATGTCACGGCGTGATTTTATAGGCACAACAGCAGCGATAGCGGCGTTTACAATTGTCCCGCGGCACGTTCTGGGAGGGCCTGCTCATACCCCGCCAAGCGAAAAGCTTAACGTTGCCGGTGTCGGCATCGGTGGCATGGGCAAAATGAACATACTCGACATAGCGGGATTTGAAATGACAAAGGAAAAAGAAATCATTCCCAAAGAGCAGCCCGGCGAGAATATCGTGGCCCTGTGTGATGTAGATGATAAATATGCCGCCGGCGTGTACAAGATTTATCCGAAGGCTAAGAAGTATCGTGATTTCCGCAGGATGCTCGAAAAGCAAAAGGATATCGACGCGGTAGTTATTGCCACGCCTGACCACACTCATGCTGTGATTGCGATGGCAGCGATGCAGCTTGGCAAACACGTCTATGTCCAAAAACCGCTGACATATTCAGTCTACGAGGCTCGTAAGCTCGCCGAGGCAGCACGCAAGTACAAGGTCGCCACACAAATGGGTAATCAAGGTCATTCCGGCGAAGGCGTTCGTCTCGTATGTGAGTGGATAGCTGATGGTGCGATTGGCCAGGTGCGCGAGGTACATGCCTGGACGGACAGACCCGTCTGGCCGCAGGGAATAGACAGACCTAAGGAAACTCCACCGGTGCCGGAGACGCTGGACTGGGACCTTTGGCTTGGCCCGGCGCCGTTTCGACCTTACAATCCAGCCTACCTGCCGTTTAATTGGCGAGCCTGGTTCGATTTCGGGACCGGAGCTTTGGGAGATATGGCCTGTCACGTGCTTGACCCGGCTTTTTGGGCGCTCAAGCTGGGAAATCCGATTAGCGTGGAAGCCAGCCATTCATATAATGTGCGTGAGATGTGGAAGAGAGTG
>CAYWUO010000235.1:0-2976 GCA_964461285.1 uncultured Pirellulales bacterium | reverse complement strand
CTTCCCTCATGTCTTGGTGGTGAAACTATGGCTATCTCTTTCACGCCTGCAATCTGTGCAGGTACTGCAGTCATTATCACTGTAGATGGTAGTGGAGCCGAAGCACCCGGGACGCAAATGCCAACTCTTTTTATAGGTGTGTATTTAATTCCGGGATGGGGTTTTTTATCACCAATGAAAATTTCCTTTTGGTACTTCCTGACGTTTTCAATTGCCTGGCGAAGTGAAGTTAAAAGTCCGGCATCAATTTCCTTATGGGCTTTTTCTAAATCTTCCTTAGAAACACGAAACTGTTCAGGTGTCAATTTAACACCATCGAATCTTTCCGTATATTCAGATACAGCTTGATCCTTATTTCTGTTAACATTTAAAATAATTTCCTGTAATTGTTTGTATTTCCCGTCACCAGGTATAAACCGAGCAGATTTTTCTAAAGCCATACGAATTTCCATCAATCTTTTAGCAAAATCTGGTTGGGATGCTGAAATCAGGATTTTGTCGAGGTCGTGGCTCAAATTCACCTCCTTTATCTTGTGAAGTTGCCGTAGCTGTAAACCCGTGTCGCCTTTTGCAGCAGCAGATAGTTATCGCCTTTGTACTTTGTCATAATTCCAGCTATTTTGAACCGCAGCGGCTCCAGCTCGTCAGATTGTCTCTGCTCGGTCAGCTCCAGGGCCTCACATGGTAATAGCCGAAGCGGAACCTCAGCGGCATTGCGGCCAAAAGCATCTAAAATAAAAACCAGCCCGCCGTCATCCTGCCTGACCAAAAGAGCTGTTCTGCCGGCCAAGACAGAGTCCTGCTGAAACGCCTGGTCTGCCTTTTTGATGGGTGATTTCTGGATGATTGTCTTCGCCTCACGGCCGGTATCAGTGTCCGAGCTTCTTGCAGGCTCAGCCGTTTCAATTTTTAGTTTTTCTATTATCTCCTGCGGTATGTCCAATACATCGTTCGGCTCACTGATAAAAGTCTCTTGTTCTTCCTTTGCCGCAACTGGAGTCTCAATTGGCTTTGGCTCTTGTGGTTGTGGTTCTTGTGGTGTCTGTTGCGTTTCAATCTGCGGTTTTTTTATTTTGCTGAGGGGTAAAAAATAAAATGGAAAGATAAAATTCTTACCTTTGTATTCCGTAGTCCTGCCCCAGAGTTGATAGGTCGCAGATGGGCGATTTTGCAAATCCATCGCTATTTTTTCCAGCGTCGCCGAGGACAGCAGTTGCAGTTTCGTACCTTTCTCAATAACGGTACCATCCTCGGTTACGTCCGAACCAGGGGCAAAAAACCACTTGTCTCCGTCAGGATTAGTTACCTTGCCCTCAATACCCCTTAAGACAAAGCCATCCCGCAGTAAATCCTGACGAGCCAGCCCCTCTCCGCAAGCCGGTTCTGCCGGGATAAAATTTACAAAAATCGTTAAGAACAAAATTACACTTTTCCTGACCATATCAACAACTGCAATTATTGAATTAAAAATATTCAGAAATCTTTTTTATAGCTTCTTTCGGCCCATCTACCTGGAATACAAACCTGCTGCTATCGGGTTCGTCGGTCGTAAGCAAATCGACCAGCGGCTTCCAGAATCCACCTATAAGTATAATCGGCTTATCAGCTTCGAGAAAGCCTTTATTTTTTAATTCCCACACCTTCGCCAGCTCCAGCAGCGTTCCCGTTCCACCCGGCATTACAATATACGCCTGTCCCAGCTTTATTAATGTATCGAGTCGCTCATCGAGCGAATCTGTAATAATTTCACGAGTAATATACTCATTAGCGGTGCTTCGCTTAAAAGCCGAGCAGGTTACGCCGATTATCTTACCACCGGCATCAGCAGCCCCTTTGGCAGCCGCCAGCATCGTTCCGCCATAACCACCATTGGCAATGGTAAAACCCGCCTGGGCAAAAAGTTTGCCTACTGTATAGGCCAGCTCGTAAGCTGAATCTCCGGGCTTTGCTCCCGCCGTGCCGAAAACGGTTATTATTCTTTCATCCATTGGCATTTTTGAGAGTGTAATTCAAAAGCCCTGCCGAGAGCAAAATTCTCCTGTCTCTATCGCTGAGCTGGAGCTTACCGATACATTCAAATGAGCCGGTTTTATCGATAATCTTAACCTCGTTTCGACTTTTGATGGCCTCAGGAAGATTCTCGATTATCAATTCGTCACCGGATTTGACCTTTTCATAATCAACCGGTTCAGCAAACTCTATTGGTACGATACAGAAGTTTATCAAATTGGCTTTGTGGATTCGCTCAATACTTTTAGCAAGCACTACCCGCACACCCAGATACATCGGGCAAAGTGCAGCGTGCTCCCTTGACGAGCCCTGGCCGTAACTTTCCCCAGCTACGATGATACCGGCGATACCTTTTTCCTTTAACTGTATCGCTCGTTCTGCAAAAGTCGGTTTTAACGGTTCTTTAAAACAATTGAAGACCACTTTTGAGTATTCCGGCACATTCGAACGCAGCTTCAGATAGGGGCCAGCAGGCATAATATGGTCGGTGGTTACTTTATCACCGCATTTAATCAAGACCGCACCTGCGAGTTTCTCCGGTAACTGCGATGGCAATTCCGGCACCACAATAGTAGGCCCGCACAGGACATCCACTTTTGCAGCGTCTTTCTCGCTCAATGGCAGCTCTATCATATTGTCGTTGATGATAAATTTGCTCGGCTGTTCTATCTTTGGGTATTGTATCCCGAACAATTTCGGCAAATCACGCGGGTCAGTAATTTTGCCTGTCAGAACCGATGCAACTGCTGTCTCAGGGCTGACTAAATAAACCTGGTCATTCGGTGTTCCACTTCGGCCGGAGAAGTTTCTGTTAAACGTTCGCAGACTTACCATATCATCAGCCGGTGAAAGGCCCTGACCAATGCACGGCCCGCAACCCGTTTCAAGGATACGGGCGCCGGCTGAAATCATATCCGCCAGTGCGCCGTTTTCTGCGAGCATATTCAAAACTTCTCTGCTGCCCGG
>CAYWUO010000234.1:0-2987 GCA_964461285.1 uncultured Pirellulales bacterium | reverse complement strand
GAAGCGGAGATCCCTATGGGTGAGCTTCTCAGAATTCTCAAGCCAGGGACCAATTCAAAGCCAATTTTGCCGGATGACTAAAATGAACGTAAGACGCTTGACCCCGTTAGAAGTAAAACTTCATTTTCTAACGGGGTTGACAGCAGCTATTTCGAGTATAAAATCACGGGCTATGGCTGACCCGACCCCAAAAAAGAAGAAAAAGAAAAACCATAATCCTTTAAAAGATTATCTTCAATATCTTGCCCTGCGTGTTCTCGTGGTCTTCCTCTATTTGTTCGACGTCGAAACCAACCTGAATTTTGCCTGTTTCCTCGGCAGATTATTATGGAAACGCTACCATCGTGGCCGAAAGCGGGCTTTAGACAATCTGCGTGCGAGTTTCCCCGGCAAAAGCGAGCAATGGTACCGCCAAACATGCAGGCGTAGCTTTGAGCATATCGTAATGCTGGCTATTGATGTGCTGTTTACACCAAGATTAGTCAAAAAGGGAAACTGGCAGGATTACTCGCAATTCAAAACCACTGAAAGGGCCAAATGGCTGATGAAAGAGGGCAATGGTATGCTTATGATTGCCGCCCATTACAGCAACTTTGAAATTATGGGTTATATGCTCGGTCTGTTCGGTTTTAATGTGTACAGCATTGCCAGGCCGTTGGACAACAAATATATCAGCAAATACTTATACGATGTTCGCCAGCGGGTTGGGCAGAAAATAATCGATAAAAAAGGGGCAGCAGAGCTTATGGACAATATTACCTCAGATGGCGCGACGCTGTGCTTTATAGCTGACCAGGATGCAGGCAGAAAGGGAATATTCGTCGATTTCTTCGGCCGAAAAGCAAGTACCTATAAGAGTATTGGACTGCTTGCTATCACCAATAATATACCGATAGGTGTCGGCTACAGCAGGAGGGTTGACAATCGCTTTTTCTTTGAAATTTGCGTCCCTCGCATTATTTTCCCGGAAGAATGGGCCGACAAGGACGACCCTCTTTTATGGGTTACCGCAGAATATACAAAAGCAATTGAGGACTTTGTGAGGGAAGACCCGAGCCAATACTGGTGGCTTCACAGGAGATGGAAGCACAGGCCAAAAGAAGAATTAGTAAAATCTTAAAAAGCGTACTTATCTTAAAATTCCAGGCGAAGCCACGGTAGTAAAAAGATTTTGCAGCTACTGTGGAATTAAGTTTACCAAAAATGCTGTTTGTAAGGGTTTATTTGGGTCCGAATTTCCTGCGGTAATCCAATGGGCCAAATCCCTTTTGTTGTTTGAAATATCGAGATATGTTACTTGCATGCGGGTATCCCAACAACCTTGCAATCTTTGATATCGACAAATTTGTACTAATTAGAATATTAGCCATTTGATTTACGCGTGTGTATTTGATTTCTTCATGTACTGAGCGAGCGAGTATTCTCCGGAAACGCTGCTCCAAAGCCCGCCGGGACAGGCCAACTGCCTGTGCAACATCGCCAACCTGGATCACCTCTCTTGAATTCTTGCGAATAAACTGGACCGCTTCGGCGACCTGCTGGTCTTCTATCGCCATAATGTCCGTTGACTGCCTGGTTACGACGTGCAAAGGGAGGATAGATACTTCTTTCTCACTTTCTGTTATTGTTTGCCCCTTCATCAGCTTGTCCAGGACTAAAGCTGCTTCGTACCCGGTTCTCTTGGTACTTAGAGTTATGCTTGATAACTGAGGGTAGGAGAAATTGCATATCAATTCGTCGTTGTCCACACCCAGAATAGCCACCTGTTCAGGGACTTCGAATCCTGCAATCTTACAGGCCGCCAGCACGTCTAGACCACGGTCGTCATTACATGTCATAAGAGCAATGGGCTTCGGTAGCAACTTCAGCCATTTTGCAATGAGGATTTGCTCCTTGTCCGCTTTACACAGATGCTTTGCTCTGGGTTGTCGATAGACACATGTCTCAAAACCAAACTTGGCCAAGGTACGCTTAAAACTATCGCCCTTTTGCTGAGACCAAATCATATCATCGAAACCACAGTAGGCAAAATACCTAAAACCACGCTCCATAAAGTACTCGGCGGCCATCCGGCCAACCGCGGCTTCATCTGTGAACAAGCGATACACATCGCGTCTTGGTTTATCCAGGCCACAAATGATAGCGGGAAGCCTGAAATTAACGATGCTGTTAATGAAATCGGTATCCCATGTGTGGGCAATAATGCCGTCCGCATCCAGGCCTCTGAGCCATTTATGTGATTTCTCTTTTCCCTGTCTGTAGAATTCCGGCTCCATATAGAACAGCCAGGGCCCGTGAAGATTAGAATACTGGACAATGCCGTGGAGCAATCCCCTCCCGAAGGACCTCGACCTTTCGATCAGCAATATGACTTTGGGAATTTTTGACATAATTTATTCTTACAATATCTCTATTTCACCCGCAAGGATGATGCGCAAAATGATGTTATTTTTGCGCATAATAACGGCTTTTTGAGGTCATAATAGCTTATAATATATATAATTTGGTTTTTGTTTATTATATCATTAGTTTTTCTATCTCACATAATATAATACGGGAGCAAAGATAGAAGTCAAGTGTTTTTACACAATTTTGGCATGTAATGCCTTAGTTCGCATCCATTTACAAGAATTTATTTCTTGAAATGAAGGCTGTTAATATGGTATAAATGTATGTGAAGGAGTTTATGGATTTTAGGTATCAAAATCGCTTGTTTTTTTGCAATAACGCTATATGAGGAGGTGTTGTTAAACGAATCGTAAAGAGTTTATGGAAGTACTGTGTCTTTTGATGAAAATATTATACCACTATAATTAACATCTTAAATTTAGCTTTTATTAAGGAAGGAGGTAAAACCAAATCGTAGAAAGATCGTGCATAGCAAATATATAGTTCTCTAAGGTTAGTTATTATAGGTCTTTATGTAAAAATAACAAAATATTTTGGTACGTAGCCAAAAAGCAAATAATGTTGAATATGGTCTAATT
>CAYWUO010000233.1:0-3003 GCA_964461285.1 uncultured Pirellulales bacterium | reverse complement strand
CAGCGAACCGATGGCTGGTGTTGTTCTTGACGGATTAAGAAGAAGCTTATCACTTAATCATAACGGCAAGACTGTTTTCGCCATCCCGGAAGAATGGATTACTAACATTCAAACAAGGGCTTCTGGGATAATATCTTACTCGAAAAGTATACCCATCCACCCTGAAACCATATGCAAAACCAAACGAAATCCCTGGCTCATCGTTTCTAACGGACGTTTTGCTACTCAAATAAACAGCAAACTTATCGATGAAATATTAACTTGCACTAAAGCAGATATAATCGCGATTAATGCTGACCCGGAATTACTGGCATATCGTGAAAAAATGCGATTGACTACTCATGGCAAAGTGGCGGGATTCCGTCGTTTATACTCTGATTGCGCTGAACCTCATCCTTTACCCGCTGATTGGCCTCATCACCTTTTTATTAGAACCAATGTTCTTGACCAGCTTTTAGTCGAGCATTCTTTGCCTGAATCTTTTACTGACTTCGTTAAAATGTGTCAGTCAAATACGCTGACTCTGTGGGCAATTAACGCGGCTGGCATTCCAATGGACCTGGAAACAGAAGAAGGACTGCAGAACTTCTGCAGAATGAGGCTTGCTGAAATTCGCAATTCAAGCCCGCACCCAAAAGACAACTTGCCTCGATTTGTTTTAGGCGAAAAACAAAATTCAAATATGATATTCAAAAACGCAAGGTTAGTTGGAAAGGTTATATTAGGGAAAAATATTCGTATCGACCCGGAAGCTATGGTCATAGGACCAGCCATCATCGGGGATAACGTAAAAATCGGAACCGGCGCTATCATAAAATCATCGATCATTGTTTCAAACGTTCGTGTTCCAAAGAATCAACTCGTCCAGAATCGCGTTGTAACAGAACCACAATGCAAATGGAAGCATCTCAACAGTCATAAAATTAATTGCACAAAACAAATTTGCCACTCAGAGTCATATTTAAATCACCAACAACATGTCAATAATACCTTACATAGTTGGCCAAGGTTTTCCTATGCACGCTGTTTCAAGCGAATTGCTGATATTATCGCTGCTATAATAGTACTAATTCTATTTGCTCCTATAATTCCTTTTATCGCAATAGCAATTAAATTAAGTTCAGCAGGACCGGCGTTCTTCAAGGATAAACGACAAGCGCAGTATGGCAAAGAATTTCAGTGTATGAAGTTCAGAACTATGAAGGTCGGCTCTGATAAAATCCAGGACAAACTGAGGAACGCCAGTCAGGTTGATGGTCCACAATTCAAAATGGCTAATGACCCGCGAATCAGTGTCATTGGTAAATTCTTGCGAGACACCTATATTGATGAGATACCTCAATTCTTTAATGTTTTACTCGGTCAGATGAGCATTGTCGGCCCAAGACCCTCACCTGAATCGGAGAATACATTGTGTCCATCCTGGCGTGATGCACGGCTGTCGGTTCGGCCGGGAATAACGGGGCTTTGGCAGATATGTAGAACCAGGCAGCCAATGAAGGATTTTCAGGAATGGATTTATTATGACACAAAATATGTCAGAAATCTGTCACTAAAAATGGATTTATGGATATGCTGGCATACAATTACAAAATTGGTAAGGAATTTTGTTAAACAATTCTAAAACTTCAACGCTTATAGAGGAGAAAGGGAATTCGGATGCCAATTAAAAGACACTTTAACTGGAAATTAGCGATTGTTTTGGCTATCGGCCTGTTTGTCTTGAGCATAGTCGCCTTCGGACTACGTAGATGGCAGAGGAGCAACAGAGCTGAAGTGGGACTTATCCTCGGCAATAAGGCGTATAACGAGCATCGCTGGGAAGAAGCAACAAAGTATTTAGGCCACTATATCGCTATTAATCGGGATGATATATCGGCACTGCTAAAGTATGCTGATGCACAGTTTAATATCAGACCGCTTCAGTTAAGTAATATCAAACAAGCAGAAAGCGCTTGGCGAAGTGTTTTGCGGATAGACAAAGTTAACTCCGAAGCCGCTTTGAAGCTTGTTAAAAATTACGTTCAATTGGGTTTGCCGGGAGAAGCCGAGTTAATTGCAAGAAGGCACCTTGAAACAATTCAGGACCCGGAAATTCAAAGAATGCTGGCGTTGGCGCTGATTAGTCAACGAAAGTTCAGCGAAGCAGCAACAGAATTGAAAACCATCTGCTCAGAAAACCCTCAACATATATTAGCCTACGAAACTTTAGGTCAACTTACAGAACAACGTCCTGAAGTTCTTTCGGAACCACCTGATTACTGGTTCAATCAAGCGGTTAAGAATAATCCGTCTGCTGCTCTGGCTTACATAATCCGTGCCGGTTACTATTTGAGAAGCGAAGACAATCCTAAAGCCTTATCTGACTTGGAGTCAGCCGAAAAACAGGATTTGTCAGACTCTTCCGTCCGATTACGACTTTCTAAGGAATTCATCAACTCAAACGCCCTTGATAAGGCAGAAAATCACCTCGCTGCCGTCAAAATTGCTGAACCAGCAAATCAGGCACTTTGGCAAACATGGGCTCAACTCGCACTTAAGTCAAATTCCACGGAAAAGATGATAAATATAGCCGAAACAGGATTAGAAGAGCTCTCTGCTCTACCCTGGGATTTTATGCCTACAGCCACAGAACTGTTTATTAGCAGCGGCCAACTTGACCGTGCTACTGACTGTATTTCCTTGCTACGCTCAAAAAACATTAAACCGGCACTTGTTGCATTTCTGGAAGGCCTTATAGCAGAAAAAAAAGGCCAATCCTATAAGGCCATAGATTGTTGGAACCGGTCTATCGAATTAGGTAATGAATCTCCTCAAATTCGGTTAGCCATGGCTTCTTCTCTGTCTCGTTTAGGCAACACACAATCAGCAATCCGCCAATTACGAATTTTAGTTTCTCTAAGACCTGATATCTTCGAAGGACATTTGGCCTTAGCCAGACTTTTAGCACAGGTCAATAACTGGACTGAAGCAGCAGAGCAAGCTCGAATAGCATATCAAATT
>CAYWUO010000232.1:0-3009 GCA_964461285.1 uncultured Pirellulales bacterium | reverse complement strand
TACTGAGCTCTGGAGTAATAAGAATATGCGCAATCACGCCAGTAACAGCGTATTGTTGAAAGGGTACATATACGGCTTTGACGGCCAGTTTGGTGGTGGAGGCAAATTAGCATGTATTGATTATAAAACAGGCGAGACCAAATGGTCGCAGGGAGGAATGGGTACAGGTTCGCTTATGGTCGCCGGCGGCAAGCTGGTTATACTTAGTGAAAGAGGTAAGCTGGTGATTGCAAAAGCTTCGCCTGAGAGTTTCCAGGAGCTCGCATTGGCACAGATTCTGACAGGCAAGTGCTGGACAGTTCCGGTCTTGGCAAACGGCAGAGTATATGCCCGTAATACCATAGGAGATATGGTTTGTGTTGATGTAAGACCAATAGCATTGGTTGATGCGGGAAGATGAGCACAAAAGCGTCAAACATAAACGGCATCTGTGAAGACGGGCCGACCTATGCGTAAATATTCATATACTCAAGAGCTTATCAATAACCTTCCCTATATAGCTATGGCAGTGCTGGGAATGGCTGTCTTTGTTGCGGGCTTCGATAGCTTCGTATGGCAGTGGCTCGCAGCCGGGGCATATCTAATTTATGCTGTTGCAGGGGCTTTTTGGATAATGATATTCGTATGTCCCTATTGCACTTATTGGGATACGCGGAGCTGTCCTTGTGGATATGGACACATAGCAGCGAAGCTTCGGAACAAACAAAGTGGCGGTTGCTTTAATGAGAAGTTCAAAAAGCACATACCTGTAATTGTACCTTTGTGGTTCATACCGGTATTTGCAGGTGTACCTGTCCTCATACACAGCTTCTCCTGGACTATGTTAGCACTGCTTGTTATATTTGCTATTGATGCGTTTGTAGTCTTACGTCTTTACTCGAAAAAGCACGGCCGTAAGGAATGCCCTCAGCGAGAGGATTGTCCCTGGATGACCGACAAAAGCCAGGCTGTTTAAATTGTATTATAATAATTATTGTTACGATTTTGTATGATTCTTCACTATATTAGTAACTCCCTCCCAAACTTCGCAGTTGTCATAATTAAATGAATTTAAATAGCCCAAAAGTGACTCAAAGGGAATATCTTTAAGTATTTTAGGATAAGCTTCTTTCAAAACAAGTTGATAATTAGCTAAAATACGAAAACCTATTTTTTGTTTTTCAAGTTCGGAAACATCTGCTGGGTACTTATTAATAACTTCCTCGACGTATTTGTCTCGCGATTTAAATTCTTCCCAAAAGTTCCATTTTTGTTTTGCTAATTTTGAGAAATGCATCCATTCTGAATCTTCTTTTGGATGAACTGTTCCCATACTGCGTGCATCTTTATATGTCCAAAGAGACCATGATATTCTATGTTTCTTGAATATTTCGAGAATGTTGTTAAGCATACTTTCATGCTGAGTTCTATTGCCATGATTATACAAGGCACCCGTTTCTCCACACCATACGGGGCGTTTTAGCCTTTCAAGTATATCCGTTAAAGAGATGGTTTCAAAAAGGGTCTGTTCAATTTTCTCTTTTTGATTTTGATTTGCGTATAAATGTTGGTGTAAGAACGGGTAGAAATGAAAGCTGCATGCGACATTTGGGTCTTCAAAGGGTTCAAATAGTTCAAATTGACTGGCGTACATACCACCCTCGACAAATAAAAGGTGATTCTTATCAACTTTGCGAATCTCACTAATAAGTTCTGTAAAGAATTGATTTATAATTTTTTTATCTCGAATCATTATAACCGGTTCGTTTAATAAATCATAAGCTGCTACATATCTATTGGATGCGTAGCGCTTCGCAATGTATTTCCACAACGATATAGTTCGCTTGCGAAAATCAGCGTATTCCCAGAACAAACTTTCTCCTATCGCGTTATCGCAATGCCAATCTGGATTTTGTCCACCAGCAGCTGCATGAAGGTCTAAAATGGCATAAAGCTCATATTGTTCACATAAGCGTAAAACTCTGTCAATTTCTTGAAATCCTTCTTCCATATATGAATACGGCTCTTGGTTGTTTTCAAAGAGTCTGTAATTGAATGGTATTCTGAGTGTGTTGATTCCAAGGCTTTTTAAAAATTCGAAATCATTTTCATCAACCATTGATTTATAAAATTTATGCCAAAATCTCTCGGCCTTGTTTTTTCCGTATGCGTTAATGATAGCAGTTCGGATTTGCGAATCCGTACAGGGAATACCGAGCATAAAATGTTCGAGATTTAACCAGGTACCAATACCATAGCCACGTAAGATTATTTTCTCCCCATTCAAACAAAAGTCCCTATCCATTACTTTTAAAAAACCATTGCTCATTTTAACTCTTTTTTTTTATAGGTGATATATCTTGAATGCTATTAGATAAACCGCTTTAGTGAAAAAGTCAAATGGTTTTAGGCGAAGATGGTTTACAATTTAAAGAGTTGATATTATTATAAACAATCATTAGCCGAGTTATTTAATTTTAGTGGTTTATGATTAAGATATGCAGATTGAGTCGCATAGTTTTGGAGTGATGAAAATTGATGGCGCCGAATACCGGTCGGATTTAATTGTCTTTGCTTCCCGCGGAGCAGGGTCCCCGGATAGAATCAAGTCAGACTGGTGGCGTAAGCAAGGCCATAGCTTGGCCATGGAAGACCTTGATGATGTTCTTAGTTTTAAGCCGGAGGTGCTCATTGTGGGTAAAGGTACCTCGGGGCTCATGCAGGTGCCGGCTTCAACTAAAAAGGCAATTGAAGAGCATGGTATAGAGCTGATTACGGAAAACACCGACAGGGCGTGGCAATTATTCAATGAGCAGGTTCAAAAAGGCAAAAGGGCGGTGGGTGCTTTTCATATTGCCTGCTGAATTTCACGCAGATACTTCCACTTTACCCTTTGATGCAGATTAGCGGCATTAGTTTGGCTACTTTTCGGGAAAGATTTGCATTATGTGCCGCTTCTACAACAGCACTTACATTTTTGTATGCACCTGGCGCCTCTTCTGCTATTCCGCGGAAAGATGGACTGCGTAT
>CAYWUO010000231.1:0-3019 GCA_964461285.1 uncultured Pirellulales bacterium | reverse complement strand
TTTCTTGTTACATCCGAGTATGAAATCAAGATAATGCCTTTGAACGAGACGAAAAATCATGTTGTCTTAAATAGGTTAGCCATAAAAGAACAGTACGGGGCTACTTTGATAACCGATCCGAGAGAAGTATTTCATATAGGGGAAAAAACGTTATGGCTATCGCTGTCGCAGTTATCTCAATCTCTTCAAATCCCTAACATTGAAAGATTCAGTGTTGTTATCAGAAAAAAATCTATAGGCAATAATATAACCTACCGTATAGCCCTCTCTCCTCCCGGCAAGGACCAACCCTTTATGATATTTGTTTTGAGCAGTGAAGCGGGATTTAATCGCACCTATATTGAAAACTGGTACGATGACGGTTCGTTAATGTCTAATACAACAACCGAATTTGTTAATCTGCAGGGAGTATTTCTGCCTAAGAAATGGGATGTATCACGATACTATCCGGATGGCGGATTGGTGCGCCAGGAGATTTGCACGATCGAGCAACAGCAAGTTAATACGCCCATTCCGGAAAACACATTTTCATTACAAACTTATCTGCAAGAAGACAGCAAATTTAGAGATAACATCGCAGGTAAAGAATACACCTGTCGGAATGGGCAGCTCATAGAGGTTGATAAAAAGAGCAAATAGTCTCATCAGGCTACAACTGGCTTCGCCCATACGAGTTCCAAAATTCCACAGCCGTTTTCCGTACGATTTACAGGCATAATTTTCTCTAAAATATACAAAATATTTATTTACGGAAATCTCTGGATTACCGGCTCATCAAATCCCTCAAACAGGTGTAGTTAGCATAACTCTACCATTACAATTCACAGACCATATCAGGGAAATCTCGTCAAATCTGACCATATTAGAGAGAGGTAAAAAAGGTTGACAATTGCCAAAGGGGGTGTTAGTTTGAACGGGTGTGTGATTTGCCACGAAGACACGAGGTCACAAAGGAGATTTGAAAGTGAAAAAAATAAATATAATTGAATTTTAGTGTCTTGGTGCCTTAGTGGCAGGATATGAGTTCGGTTGTTTGGTGTTTTGTCAGATGAGGACCTCTTTTGGGAGATAAAAAAATGAAAACTCACATTCATATTTTAATTATCGCTATTCTGATTAGTTTAGTCTCTATTGGTTTTGCCCAACAGGGGCCTGGTCTTCCTGAAAAACCGGCTTCAGCCGGTGACGCCAACGATGTGAGTAACCTCTCTTTTCCTTATGTTGCCGAGATTATTGGAGATAATGTTTATGTTCGCTCCGGTCCGGGTACAAATTATTACAGTTGTGGCAAGCTTAACAAGGATAGCAGAGTAGAAGTTGTCAGCACCCAATTTAGCTGGTCTCGCATTGTACCGCCGAAGGGTAGTTTTTCCTGGATATCAATGCAATATGTTAATGTGGACCCGAATAATCCGGGTGCTGGGATTGTTACCAGCGACGACGTTCGTGTTTACGCGGGCTCTGATACCGTAAAGCCATTATATTCCACGTATCTGCAGTTAAAGCTCAATCGGAGTGATAAGGTCAGCTTGCAGGGCGAGGAACAGGATAATTATTACAAGATTGCTCCGCCGACCGGTGCCTATCTTTGGGTAAGTACACAATATACAAGACCGCTTGGGCCTGTTGGTGAGGTCGTGATGACTGTTGAGCCTGTGGCTGAGCCCAATGAAACTGCTATGGTTGTTGCAACGGATATTTCGGTCGAAGCCGAAAAGTTAAAAGAATTTCGCGTTTTGGAAAAGCAAATCCAGGCAGAACAAGACAAACCTGTGGGCCAGCAGAATTATGCTGATATAAAGAAATCGCTCGCTGAGATTGCCAATAATAAAGAGGCTGGCAAAGCCGTGCGCTATGCGGAATTTTCGATTAAGCAGGTAGAGCGTTTTGAATTGGCTTTGGCAGTAGCCAAAGAAGTTCAGCTTCAAAATGCACAGATGAAGCAGATTAAGGAGAGGATAGAAAAAGCCCGCGCTACAAGACTTGGTGAATATCAAGGCTTGGGTAGATTTGCGGTAGTAGGGCAGTTACAAACCTTTGAGACATACGGTCCCGGACATTACCGGATAATCGATGATTCGGGCAAAACCATTTGTTACGCTTTACCGAGCGGTTCGGCCTCTGAGATGGATTTGAGTGAATTTTTAGGTGTAAAGGTAGGTTTGGTTGGAACCATTGAGCCACATCAGGAAACTGAGGGCGCTTTAGTACGATTTACAGAAATAACGAAGTTAGAATAAAGCAGCTTCCTGAACTTAAGAAACTCCATTTTGCATCCAATTGCAAAATGAAGTCCATAAACATTTCTATTTTTTTTATTTGTTGGATGCCGGAGAATCCTTCTTCCCTGCTTAAGATGATTCCTTTTCTGTTGGCTATTTTAATTTTTACTTCTTGAATTTAGTCCATTTCTGTTTGCTCCTGGTACTGGCTAAGACGGTATCTATAAAAAGCATACCGCGCAGACCATCACTGACATCGGGAAAGTCCAGCGCCAGCGGGTCAGGTTTTGTCCTTGTTAATTTTGCACGCAGGGTGTCGGCGAAGTTGCAATAGATATTAGCGAAGGCCTCGAAGAAGGCTTCAGGATGGCCAAACGGCAGGCGTGTAGCACGGCCAGCAGCGGGACTTTTTGCTCCTACGTAGTCGTTACCTCGTCGCCAGACCTCTACGGGACCGTTCATTTGCTTGACGTAGAGATAATTTGGATGTTCCTGATGCCATTCCAAAGACTTCTGCTCACCATAGACCCAGATAGCCAGATTGTTCTCTTCACCGATTGATATCTGGCTGGCGTGCAGGATTCCCCTGGCGCCATTGTTGAAGCGCAACAAGACATTGCCATCGTCGTCAAGTTGTCTGCCCTTGACAAAAATTGTCAGGTCAGCACAGAGATGTGTAATCTTCAGCCCTGTGATGTATTCAGAGAGGTTCTCGGCATGAGTACCTATGTCACCCATACAGCCGGCGCCGCCGCTCTGCTTCGGGTCGGTTCGCCAGGCCGCCTGCATACTGCCGG
>CAYWUO010000230.1:0-3029 GCA_964461285.1 uncultured Pirellulales bacterium | reverse complement strand
GCGGTTTTATTTACCTTTTGTCCGCCGGGCCCGGATGAACGAATATATTTTTCTTCTATGTCCGCTTCGCGCACCCCCAGCGCCGACATCCTTGCCTCAAGCTCTTCCTGCTTCTTCTGTGTTACTCCAAAATTCATTGGCGCATTTTACAATTGTATCACTGGTTTTGCCAGTGGTTGTATTTAGGCCCGGCTTCCAGCCGGCAGTTTCCCGTTTTATTCGCCGATGTCTTCTTTCCACAACTGCGGATGATTCTCGATAAACGTCTCCATGAGCCTCCGGCACTCGGCATCATCGAGAATGACCAGCTCCACGCCGCGCTCTCTCAGATAATCTTCCGGCCCACGAAACGTGCGGTTCTCGCCGATTATGACCCGCCCGATTCCGTAGAGCAGCACGGCTCCGCTGCACATATCGCAGGGCGATAAGGTCGAATACAGCGTTGCCCGGCGGTAATCGGCAGCCTTGAGCCGTCCGGCATTCTCCATGCAATCCATCTCCGCATGCAGGATCGCACTGCCGTTCTGCACCCGCCGGTTATGCCCGCGCCCAACGATTGTATCATCAATCACCAGCACCGAACCGATCGGGATACCGCCTTCGGTCAGTCCCTGCTTGGCCTCTTCAATGGCCGCTTCAAGAAATTTATCCATCACTTTACCTGTTTTATTGGCCAGCCGCCGTGGGTGTTTATCGTTCCATCTCTTTTTTGGTTTCACGTCTGATTTTAGTAAGTTTCTTAAAGGATCTTTGGATACCAAGTTTATTAGCATGAGAATCTTTTCGGAAAATATGGCGTAATATACCTTCGAGCTCTATTATTTCTTCTTCTCTGATATTGTCCCAGAACATTCACCATCTAAAGTTCACTTGTTGGCATTAATCGCCCTGCGTAATTACCAATCTCCTCGAAAATTTTCATTATATCTTTATTATTCTCAATATCTTTCCAATCCATTGCAGTTGCTATCCTACGATTGTATCTTTTCCACCCCGACTCAAGCTGTTCACCCATCGGTTTTTCGGGGTCATAAATCCACGCTTTTAACAAATTACTCGGAAGTGTTTTTTTTACTGCACTTTCTGTAAAATAATCTTCAACTTTCCGTTTCTCCGTAATTATACACGGAATTCCTTCTTTCTGACACTTATCCAACAACACTAACCTTGCCTTTTTTGGTTTGTCAGACCCTGCTTCATTGTCTTTGTCCACAAATATAATCATATTTGGATTTATTCTTTTAAGTCCATCTAACTGAAAATCCTCAGTCCCTACTTCATCAGCATTAATAGGTTGTATAAGCAGAAGTAGGTGTCTTAATGTCTTTTTTTTATCCGGCCATTTATCCAACCATTCTTCTACAACTGCTGCACCACTCTTCCCTTCTACATAAACAACTATATCAGCTTGCGCCAAATGCCCAGGACGCGCTCCTATTATATTAACCGCATTCCAAAAATCCTTCTTTATCAGCGTCCTACCATTTGCACTACGCCCACTTGGATTTGAAAGTATATTCACGGCAATTTTGTCACTGTCTCTG
Organism: uncultured Pirellulales bacterium; assembly: GCA_964461285.1. Classification (GTDB taxonomy): domain Bacteria; phylum Planctomycetota; class Phycisphaerae; order Sedimentisphaerales; family Anaerobacaceae; genus CAZBWE01. The sequence goes on along the minus strand of CAYWUO010000230.1, from coordinate 1,485 downwards.
ACAAATACAGGCGAGTGTGTAGTCAAGAAAATAATTCGATTTCCTATTTCTTCTTCCAGAATATTCAATAAAACATCTTGTGCACCAGGATGCAAATGGGTCTCTGGTTCTTCCCATAGCAAACATGATCGACTTTTATCCAACAAAAAACACACAAACATCAATATCTGCTCTAAACCACCTCCCATCTGCACTAGCCGCACTATTTCATCTGTCTCCCACTCGCAGGCAAGTTCAAACTGATTACCCTGTCGTGAAGTTCGCGAATGCAACCGTCCTATTTCCGGCGCAACCTTTTTCGCAATTTCGATAACCTTCCGAAATTGTGCGTTCCGGTTCATGGATAACCATGTCAAATAAGTAACTAAGATTTTGCCTCTTCCATCAAGATTTATCTCACTACCAATTGTGCCATAATCGTCTGCATGACGATATGCACCTATTGCAAAAGCCGACCCAAATGTTTCCAGAATCTTCTCGTACGATGGCCAAAACAACATTTTCACAAGGTCCCATGGTTCTTTGCCCACACTTAGTTGTCTGTTCACCTGAATTCCATCCTGTTGCTTAACTGACCCCAAGGTACGGATCGAGCCCTCTTGTATACTCCGAATCAGTCTATCGAGCATGATACCTCTATAGTCTCCAGCACTGCCCACAGTCCAAAGCACCGTAATATCATTTGACAATTGGGGACCACCAACCAAAATCTTGGAGATAGAAAAAAATCGTTTGCTCGGCTCTGCTGCAAACACAAACGTTATTTTCGACAACATACCTTCTCGGACTAGTATTTCATCTACACCCGACTGAATACGAAGGGGCTGGAATCTCTTACCCCATTGACCAATAATTTTCTTCCATTGATCCCGCTGTTCATTCTCGCTCTGCGCCACCGAAATCGAGATGGAAACTGGCTTCCTCCTTTCACTGCCCTCCAAGCGAAACTGTTCTTCTGCTATCTGATTTGCTTCTACAATTTGCTGCCTTTCGCTCCAGCATTTGCTCACATACTCCAGAGCAGATAAGACCGAGCTTTTCCCGGAGTTATTCCGTCCAATCAGAACATTTATAGGCTTGATGGGTTGCATCTCTACCTTTTCAATACCCATGAAATCCTTAATCACAATTTCAGATATTTCCATATTATTTGCTCTCGAATCTTAAACTCCCAAACCACACACTACCCAAAAGTGCAACCATATTTCACCCTCGTAGCGAAGCGAAGACCTCGGCGTAGTTCCAAAACGAAGACGGTCCTCCAAAAGCTGCTCAGCCAATTTTACCTTCAATTCTCACCAAACACAAGCCAATTTTCAACAGCATTTCTACACAAAATCCAAAACTGCAATTATGGTCAAATCAAAATCCGCATCAACCCCGTTAGATAGTTATTACATCTCACGGGGTAAATCTGTGGTTAATAATCAATAAAGACGATATCTTCCGGTATCGCGACGACGTCGCGGTGTTTTGGGCCGAGGA
>CAYWUO010000229.1:0-3029 GCA_964461285.1 uncultured Pirellulales bacterium | reverse complement strand
GCCAAGCGTGTGGCACAGGAGCTGCTGGCTGACCCGGTCTGCGAAGAATATTATATAGGCAGAAGCAAGGCCCCAGCAGGGCTGGCAAAAGCAACTCTAATCGAGATACATCTTAAAAGCGGGGTTACCGACCCCGTTGCAGAATCGGTAATGGCAGCGCTCGCTGATATGGGTGTTAAAGCCAATAACGTTCGGACCGCACGAAAGTACGTTCTGTTAGGTGATATTACAACAAAGCAGACTGAAACAATTGCAAAGAAAATCCTGGCAAATGACTGCATCGAAGACGTTATAATCGGTAACGAAGCTGAGCCGCCAAGCCCACACCTTAAACCATACGAGCTGAAGATAGTACACTGGCCCATACGCGAGCTTGACGATGACGGCTTGATAGCTCTGAGTAAAGCAAAGGACCTGTTTTTGAATCTGACCGAAATGCAGACGATTCAAAAATACTACAGGCAGCTTGACAGAGAACCCACTGACGTCGAATTAGAGACATTAGCACAAACCTGGAGCGAGCACTGTGTTCATAAGACGCTTAAAAGTTCAGTAGAAATGTCAATCAACGCAGGTTCGGCAAGCTCACCACAGGGTGAGCAGATACACTTCGATAATCTGCTAAAAGAAACCGTTTTCAAGGCGACAAAAGAGCTCGATAAAAAATGGTGTATATCCGTCTTTGCAGACAACGCGGGAGTGGTGGAATTTGACGAGGATTCCGCAATATGCTTTAAGGTTGAAACCCATAATCGGCCCTCAGCTCTTGACCCTTACGGCGGGTCAGCTACGGGTATCGGCGGTGTAATTCGCGACCCGATGGGGACCGGCCTGGGTTCACGGCCTATCGCAAATACGGACATATTCTGCTTCGGACCGCCGGATAAGAAATTAGAGGATATTCCCAGAGGAGTTTTGCATCCGAGGAGAGTTATGAAAGGTGTAGTAGCGGGCGTTCGAGACTACGGCAACAGGATGGGAATACCAACGGTCAATGGAGCAATCTATTTCGACGAAAGATACTTAGGTAATCCATTAGTGTATTGCGGAAATATCGGCATAATTGATAAAAACAAGTGCTTTAAGAATCCACAAAGCGGAAATCTCATTATAGTAGTGGGCGGCAGGACAGGCAGAGACGGAATTCACGGAGCAACATTTTCGAGCGGCGAAATAACCCATGAGTACGAAACAATCTTCTCCCACGCCGTACAAATTGGTAATCCTATAATAGAAAAGAAAATGTTAGACGTACTGATTCAGACCAACGAAGCCGGCTTGTATGAGGCAATTACCGACTGTGGGGCCGGCGGACTAAGCAGCGCTGCAGGTGAGATGGGTGAAAAACTCGGAGCAGAAGTTAACCTTGAGAAAGCCCCCTTGAAATATGCCGGCTTAAATTACTCCGAAATCTGGATTAGCGAAGCGCAGGAGAGAATGGTTATAGCGGTCAAGCCGGAAAACTTAGAGGCGATAAAAAGGATTTTCGATGCAGAAAATGTCGAGTCAACCGTAATTGGAAAATTTACCAACGATAAAAAATTACGATTGCGATACAACGGCCAGCTTGTAGGTGAACTCGATATGGAGTTCCTGCATAATGGAGTACCTAAATACTCCCGTAAGGCCGCCTGGAAAACTCCGGAACTTACCGAGCCGAGCATAACCGAAAAAGATGACTATAACGACGAGCTTTTACAAATTCTTTCATCTTATAACGTTGCCAGCAAGGAATGGGTAATACGCCAATACGACCACGAAGTTCAGGGAAGCTCCGTCGTGAAACCGCTGACGGGAGTAAGCAATGACGGTCCCGGCGATGCAGCGGTGATAAAGCCCAAGTTCAATTCGAATAAGGGCCTTGCCATTAGCTGTGGGATGAATCCGCTTTACGGTGACATTGACCCATATTGGATGGCTTTAGCGGGTATTGATGAGGCCATCAGGAATTTGGTATGCGTGGGCGGACGGCCTGACAGAATCGCACTTCTGGACAACTTCTGCTGGGGCAACTGTACGAAACCGGAGACATTCGGCACATTAGTGCGAGCGGCCCAAGCCTGTTATGATGGCGCAATGGCCTTTCAATCGCCGTTTATCTCCGGCAAGGATTCGCTCAACAATGAATTCTCCTGCGAAGATGGAACACAAATCTCTATACCATCGACACTGTTAATAAGTGCAATATCCATCGTCGATGACGTCAATAAATGTGTAACGATGGATGCAAAAAGGGGAGGTAATTTTCTCTTCGTAGTGGGTGAAACGAAAAATGAATTAGGCGGCTCACACTACTATAGAATTAAAGACCAACTCGGAGCCAATGTTCCAAAAGTTGACCTTAAAACAGCACCAAGAATTGCTGAAAAAATCCATACCGCGATAACCGATGGATTAATAGTCAGCTGTCACGATTGCTCCGAGGGAGGATTAGCTGTAGCACTTGCGGAGATGGCCTTTGCAGGCGGACTCGGCATCAAAGCGGATTTGCAGGGCCTTGCGAAAAGTAAAGACTGCTCTCGAACAGATACACAACTATTCAGCGAATCAAATTCCCGATATATCGTGGAAGTTGAACCGGAAAAATACGATGCCTTTATGAAACTGATGCTGAACATTCCCTTTGGGCAAATCGGGAAAGTTACAGACGAAAGGACACTTTCAATAAAAGCAGAAGACGGCAGGAAAGTTATTGAAGCGGATATTGATTCATTAAAACAGGCATGGCAAAAGCCGCTGGACTGGTAGGAACGAGAAATAAATATGGTGCAGGTAAACCCCGTTAGAAGTTCTTTTAATAACGGCATAGACGCTATATATGTTTAATGGGGTGAAAAACGGGATGATAACATGAGTAATGGAAAAGTTTCTAACGGGGTAAATGCAATAGTATTACGAGCGGCAGGGATAAATTGTGATATGGAAACCGAGTACGCCCTCGAATTAGCAGGGGCAAAAGCTGAGCGTGTGCATATAAACAGGATAATCGAAGATAAAAATCTGCTCAACCAATACCAGATAGTTGTTTT
>CAYWUO010000228.1:0-3038 GCA_964461285.1 uncultured Pirellulales bacterium | reverse complement strand
GCTTCACCATCATAAATCCCTATGACATGATACCACGTACCCAGTGTAATAAAGTCGGGACTTGTTGATGCAATATATCTTGTTCCTCCAACACTGACTTTTACCTGAATTGAATCATCGCTGGATGCGTGTATCCAGTACTGTTCTTGCTTAGCCAGAGGATTCATAAGTCCGGCAACTGATGGTAAAGCATCGAACTTTATCAATGCTTCCCAGGTACCTTCCGTAATATTCAAAGTAGGACTGTTGGCAATCCCTACATAATCGTTGATTCCGTCAAGGCTCAGGCCACCGTTAATTTTGGCCGGCGTCATCCAGGTTGCGCCGTAAACAGTTCCGTTATTTCCGTTACCAGAGTCGTCATACCCCGGATTGCCTGAGTTATCAAAACTCCAATAACCTATTACTGCTGCCCAGCCTGTAGATGTATAAACAAGTATCAATCCTGTTATGACTATCATGCTTAGCTTATTCATTATTCTTTCTCACTAAAATTCTGTCATTTTTCGTACGCTTTCCTTCGTGAGGATGCGCAGAATCACCTTTTTACTTCCGTGTTTGAGCTAAACTTGCTTTATGGGGTGAAGGCTTGATATGAAGACAATAAGCTTCCACACCACTCCTCCTTGAACAAATAACATCATACAACTGATAAGAGAGAAATGTCAAGGAAAAATTAGCTAATATTTCGAAAATTCGTATTTTTACGGACATTTTGACTTTTTTGACATTTTGCTAAAAAGATGTGATTTTTTTCTGTTATGGCCCTTTTAAGGTGAATCTGGCTGTTTTTTGTGCCCGGCCCGTAAAACACCCCTTATTATAGCCGGTAATCAGGGATAAAATTCTATGCTCTGCGTTTTTTAAGCAAGGCCAAGCCACCTAGGCCGAGCAGCAATAGTGTTGCAGGCTCGGGAATAAATTGCGATTCTATCGGGCCTAAACCCGTCGGTGCTGAGAGATTTATCGTTTGGAATACCAGCGTATCCAACGCCGTTGTATTCTCTCGCTGTGAAACGCGAATGGTGTAGTCTCCAGTCTCTGAAATCGTCCAGATAGCATTGTCAGGATATCCTACACCGGAACAGTAGGTCGAGTCCTCAATCCCTCTTCTATACCAACCCCAACCGGAAGATATACCGTGGTATAAGAAGTAATTTGGGCCGGCACCGGTCAGCAGCGTGTCATCGGGCTTGAGGATAAAAGCATATAATGAGTCAGAGCCATAATCGTGACCTGTCCATCTCATATACAGGTTGTATGTACCGGCAGTTTCGATTCGGACCTTATAGTCGATAAATGGACCGTCATACAACTCATCGATAGGAGGAATGTCAGTAGGTGCATTGCCCAGGGCTTCCATATAATTTCCGCGAGCGCCGGCAGGGGCGGTGGGAGCAACTTGCCCCGCATCGGGCCCTTCGATAAACCTGTTATCACTGCCGCTAACCTGAAACCATCCTGCGCTTGAACCGAAAATGCGGCTGTAGTAGTTCTCCGCTTCTATTACGAAGCGGCCCTGGGTAACGTCGCCTGTGAAGTCATCGAGGAAAATCGAATTACCTCGCACAACTGAGGCCATAACGAATGTAAGACAAGCGATTATAATAGCTGAAAGAATACTTTGTTTGTTCATTTTTTTCTCCTACCTGTTCTCACACACAATAAAAATGTGTATTGTTTGCATCTCCTTCATCGGGACACACTAATTAATCCTTTTACTTCCATTGTCCGTAGTTTGGATTAAACCTTTTTATGGGGGAAAGCTTGATATGGGAAAACAGCTTTCTCGCCGCTCCTCCTTGAATACATTATTATATATACCTGATTATGGGAGAAATGTCAAGGTTAACCTGGGCTTTTTGTGTATATAACAATGGAATTCCGGCATTTCGATTGACAGGTTGTATTAGCCGGGCTATCATATTATTACTAACCTTACGCTTTAAAGGACAGTGTAACTTATGGCAAATAAAGGATTTACACACCTTCACTTGCACAGCCAGTATTCACTGCTCGATGGCGCCATAGCATTTGACGAATTGCTAAAGCGCTGCAAAAAACTTAATATGGATTCTGTGGCTGTCACCGACCACGGCAATATGTTCGGCGCGGTCGAATTTTATACAAAGGCGGTCGCAGCCCACATAAAGCCAATCATCGGCATCGAGGCGTATGTTGCCCCCGGCAGCAGATTCGACAGGACGAAAACCACTATTTCTGACGCTGCATACCACCTGGTTCTTTTGGCTGAAAACAACGTCGGCTACAAGAATCTATTGAAACTCGCAAGCATTGGTTACACGGAAGGATTTTATTATCGCCCAAGGATTGATAAGGAAATTCTGGCAGAGCTAAATGAAGGCTTGATAGCTACATCGGGATGTCTCAAAGGTGAGATAGACGTTGCTATTGCAAACGGCGATGAAAAGACGGTAACTGCAATGGTGGAAAGCTATCTAAAGATTTTCGGCCCGGATAGATTCTTTATAGAGATACAAAAGCACGAAAATGATGAGCCGGACATTCGACAGGGATTAATTGATATTGCAAAAAAGATGGGATTGGGTCTGGTAGCGACCAACGATGTGCACTTTTTGGATGCCGATGACTACGAAGCTCACAACTGCCTCTGTGCGATAAGTACCGGCAAAAGAGCAGACGACCCTGGACGAATGATTTATCCGCAAGATATCTTCCTAAAAAGTTCTCAACAGATGCGAGAGCTTTTCCCCGATACAGGCGAGGCCTGTGACAATACACTGACGATTGCCGAACGCTGTAATGTCGAGATTGATTTGAAGACACGCCATGCACCTCGCTTTAAGCCGCAGGACGGAACAACAGCCGAGGAGTTTCTTACAAAATTGTGCCATGAGGGGGCAAAACAGCGATACGGAGAAATTACCGACGAAATTGAAAATCGGCTCGAGAGAGAACTGAATGTAATCAAGTCGAAGGGTTTTGCCAGCTATTTTCTTATCGTGTGGGATTTTTGTAAATATGCACACGAAAATAATATTCCCATAGGTGCCAGA
>CAYWUO010000227.1:0-3071 GCA_964461285.1 uncultured Pirellulales bacterium | reverse complement strand
TACAGTATCTTGACTGCGACGTTGAAGAGCCCAATGGCCATATATTTTTGAAGCCGGATATAAAAGAAACACAGAAGGCTACGGTTGGCGTACCAGAGGTTGACCACGAATTATGTAACGGTTGTGGCAAATGCGGTCAGCTTTGTCAGTACAGTGCCATAATTTGTTTGAAAGACAAGGCGCTTGTATTTGAGCAGTTATGTCATTCATGCGGCGGATGTGAGCTTGTCTGTCCCACCGGCGCTATTAAAGAAAAGCAGATAGAAGTTGGATTTGTTGATTTGGGCATCGCGGGTGATGTGAAATTCGGCCAGGGACGATTGAAGATAGGAGACGTACGTTCGCCTGCTTTGATAAAGAAAGTTAAGGAGCACTCAGCGAATAATGGAACTGTCCTGATAGATGCTCCGCCTGGAACTTCATGTCCGGTTATTGAGGCAGTCAAGGGGGTAGATTACGTTCTGTTGGTCACTGAGCCTACGCCGTTTGGTTTAAATGACCTGGAACTGGCAGTAGAAATGGTAAGAGAGCTTAAAATTCCCTTTGCTGTTATAATAAACCGCTGTGATATAGGTGACGAACAAGTTTTACGCTATTGTCAGCAACAAGATATAGAAATTCTCCTTGAGATACCGAACGACCGGCTGGTAGCAGAAGCTTACTCACAGGGGATTAAGATAATTGATGCATTACCCGGCTACGAAGAAAAGTTCTTAAAGTTATACGAGAAAATCAGTACGAGGGCCGCGGTGAAATGAAAGAAGATCTTGAATTTATGGAGAGAATAAGCCGTGACTTAGAGGCCCGCAAGGCGGCTTGTAAGGTCCTCGAGGTTTCTGAAGACGCTGACAAGAATGATTTGAAAAAAGCGTATAGAAAAGCATCAATGAAATACCATCCTGACCATAACCAGGACGACCATGATGCGAATAAGAAATTTGCTCTTGTCAAATGTGCCTACGGATTATTAGCTGAAGATAAACCCTGTCCTGAATTACTGGATGAAATCAATACATGGGAAGGTGTTCCGGAGGATAGCAAATACAATCTGGACAACCCGTGGGGGCATTTCTTGTGGTGGCGTGAAAAATATTTTGGTTCTGAAAAGGAGAAAAAGTCAGATGGTAAACATTCTTCCTGTGTTTAGTTCGTTTTAGGTGTTGCTAATGTGTGCTAAGAAGCTACCTGATAACTTTTACGATAAGATTAAACTCCGTTTGTATCAATGTGTGGGTAAAGAGCTGTGTTTAGCTTATCGTGTGCTTGACTTGGGCTGTGGTGCGTGTGAGCTTGCCCAGTACTTGTCGAAGACCTATTGTCAAAAGGTTACAGGAGTAGATATTTCTGCCAATAGTTTTCCCAATAAGCGAAATATCACCCCAAAAACCAGACTTATTCGATGTATTCGTAAAGATGCAGCTCAGCTTACTTTTATTCGAAACGAAATGGTAGATGCAGTGATAATATCCTGGGCTTTGCATGAGATGAAAAATCCTCAGGCGGTTTTGCAGGAGGCCTATCGCGTCTTGCGACCGGGTGGCAAAGTACTTGTCGTTGAATTCCCGCGTAACTCCTTGGCCCAGAAGCTATGGAATGAGAACTACTATACCAGCAAGGAATTAACAGGTTTTCTACGTAAAGCCGGTTTCAAAGATATTCGGGCTAAACGAATTGAACATAAACAAATCCTTTGGGTTAATGGGTACCGTAATACCAATTGATTCAAAAAGAAAAATTGTAATTGTTAAAGCTTATGAAACGCCAAAAGAGTTACTTATTTAAAAATACGGCATATAAAGAAGGTGGTAAATCGGCAAAAACTATTTTCAGCGGTCCCGGTGAGCTGGAAATCGGCCCAGCCCCTGAATTTAATGGCAATCCAAAGACATTAAATCCAGAGGAGATGTTTGTCGCGGCAATTAATAACTGCCTGATGACAACATTCTTTTATTTTGTGCGAAAGTCGAACGTTGAGATTTTATCGTACTATTCAAAAGCCGAAGGCCAGGTCGAAAAACAAGCAGATGGGTTTCGATTTACCAACGTAGAGGTTCGCGCAGAGGTTACGTTGCAACACCAAGATATTGTTGAAAAAGTTAGTGAATTTGGTAATCTCGCTGAGAAATACTGTCTTGTATCTCGCTCAGTAGCCTTTCCTGTGGACTATCAGTTGCAAGTTAAGACCAAAAACGAATAGCTTTTAAGGAGAATAAAGGTATGCCATGGATAAATGAAGATATGTGTGTGGGTTGCGGATTATGTGTAGATGACTGCCCCGTTGATGCGATTGAGTTGAAGGATGACCAGAAAGCATTTATCAACGAAGACGAATGTATCCGATGCGGTCGATGTCACGATATTTGCCCACAGGAAGCTGTTCGGCACGATAGCGAAAGAATTCCGCAGGAAGTTGAGGCAAATGTAGAAAAAACCAAAGGTCTCTTGAAACATTTTGAAACTCACCAGGAGCAGCAGGCGTTCCTCGAACGCACGATCCGGTACTTTAAGAAAGAACAAAAAGTGGCTGGCCTTACTATAGAGAAACTAACTGCTATCAAGGCCGACCTCAGCAGCGGCTGAAAAACTGATATCCCCAGAAGCTGATGTTTATGACCAATCCGCTTCGCTGTTAATTAAAGGTAAATTTATGAAGGAATTGGTGGTAATAAGTGGTAAGGGCGGCACCGGCAAAACAAGTATCGTAGCAGCCTTTGCAGGGCTTGCGAAAGATGCGGTGTTCGCTGATTGTGACGTTGATGCAGCGGACCTGTACCTGGTTTTAGAGCCAAGAATAAAGCAAAAATCTGATTTTTCCGGGGGCAAGCGAGCAGCTATAGTCACCGAGAGATGCATCGGCTGTGGTAAGTGCCAGGACCTTTGTAGATTCGACGCAGTACGTTTCAATGGCCAGGCAAATGACGTGGTTGACAGGACATTCACCATCGACCCCGTTTCGTGCGAAGGCTGCAAGGTATGTGTGGAATTTTGTCCGGTGGACGCAATCGAGTTTAAAGATAGTATAAACGGACAGTGGTTTATATCGGATACACGATTCGGGACAATGGTTCATG
>CAYWUO010000226.1:0-3079 GCA_964461285.1 uncultured Pirellulales bacterium | reverse complement strand
TAATGTGATAAAATACCATATTTTTAAGGCGGAGTAAAAGGGATTATAATAATATAATCTATCAGGATAGCTTATAATGCATATAGAAACACTAAAGATATTCTGTGATTTGGCGGATTTAAGGAGCTTTTCTAAAACCGCTGAAAAACATTTTTTAAGTCAATCTGCAATATCTCAGCAGCTTGCTCAGCTTGAGATTGTTCATAAGTGCCAGCTAATCGACCGGAAGAAACGTCCAATTGAACTTACAACCGCGGGGCAGTTGCTATATCAGGCCGCAAAAGACATAATCGAAAGATATGAACAATTAAAAAGTGAGCTTACTGCTTTGAAATCTTCCGCAAGCACCCGGATAAATGTTGCTGCAATATTCAGTATTGGAATGCACACCTTACCTGATTACGTAAAGAGATTTATGGTTAGCTATCCGGATGTAAATGTTCATATCGAATATTTCAGTGCGGAAAGAATCTATGAGCTGGTTTTATCTGGCGATATTGATATCGGCCTGGTAGCCGTTCCGAAAAGAGACAAGCGGCTGGATGTATATGACTTTGAGGCCGAGCCGCTCGTGTTGGCCTGCAGTCCGAAACATCCGTTATCCAGCCGGTCACAGGTGGACATTCATCAATTACAGTTTGAAAGATTCATTTCTTTTGAGAAAAATGTCCCTACCCGCCAGTGGATTGATGGGATTTTGGAGCGTTATAACGTTGTGGTTCGGCCGGTGATGGAGTTTGACAACATCGAAACTATCAAGCGTGCGGTGGAGATAAACTCGGGGCTGAGCATACTACCAGAGGCTGCGATACTTCAAGAGATTGGTAGTGGGACGATAAAGGCAATTCCAATTTCGAATGAAAAATTTGTCAGGCCGACCGGTATAATTGTTCGTAAGGGTAAGATTTTGAGCCAGGCAGGGCGGTACTTTATCGAATTACTCCGAAAAAAAGCAAAATAGATTTCCACTCGCACTACTATGACATGAGAATTACGCAATACGATATACGAGAATTATGTCAATTAAAGCTGTAATATTTGATTTGGATGGCACGATAACCCAGCCTTACTTTGACTTTGACGCCATTCGCGAGGAGATGGGTCTGGACAGAAATTCCGGGCCTGTCCTGGAATCGATAGAGAAAATGTCATCGCAGCAAAGAGAACAGGCCGAGAAAATTCTCCACTCTCATGAGCAGCGTGCGGTAATTGAATCGAAGCTTAATGCCGGTGCAAAAGAAACCCTTGAATCGCTTCGCAAAGAGGGTATTTACATCGGAATATTGACACGCAACAAGCGAGATAATGCCTTTGCTATCGCCGAAAAACACGGCTTGAAATTCGATGCCGTTGTGGGCAGAGAAGACGGCCCTGTCAAGCCGAATGCCTTCGGTGTGCTGAAAATTTGTCAGCAATTTAATGTTGAGCCTCAGGAAACGCTGCTTGTAGGTGATTATCTTTTTGATTTATTATGTGCAAAATCAGCCGGTGCTGGTGCTGTGCTTCTGACTAATAACAATCAGGCCGAGGATTTTGCTGAGCACGCAGATTTTTGTATAGAAAAAATCGACCAGGTGATTCAAATTATCAAAGATAAAAATAACGAATAACCCAAGAGAAAACCGAAAGAATAATGGGTAAGAAGATAATGGTTAAAACTTGTGTTAGTATTTTGCTGATAATTGGTGCTTGTTCGGCTGGTTGCTGCGCGAAAAGCTCAGAACCTGAAAAAGCTGGTCTGGATATTACTGATGCCATCCTTGAACAGCTGAATAAAAGGACGAAACAGATTCAATCGTACCAGACGCTTATACGGTACAGGTTCAGCCAGCCGTTACTTGAATCGCAAAGCATCAGAAATGGTGTCTTGTATTATGCAAAGTATGGCAAAAGGTCTTTTCTGCGGGCGAATTTTCAAACGCTGCAGCAGGACGATGAAAAACAGCAGAAGCACATTGAGCACTTTATCTTCGATGGTGTTTGGCTTACGCACATCGATTACCAGATTAAGGCGGTAAAACGTTACCAGTTGGCTGAGCCGAATGAACCTATGGATGCCTTTGACTTGGCCGGCAGGAGTTTGCCGATAATTGGCTTTACCAAAGTAGAAGACCTGAAAAAGCAATTTAATATACGATTGGTTGCGCAGAGCAAGACCGAGCCGTCGGCATTTATTCGGCTGCATTTGAAAGTAAAACCCGATTCAGTTTATCAAGATGAGTATTACTCTGTCGATTTTTGGATTGATAAGAAGTTATATTTGCCGGCAAAAGTGGCTACCGTATCGACCGAAGAGGATATTTACGAAATTGAATTCTTAAAGCCGAGGGTTAATAAAAAAATAAATCCGAAGGTCTTCGAGTTCAAAATCCCCGGGGGCTTTAGCGTTGAATCAGAGCCGTTAAATAAAGAGAAAAAGGATTAGCCGAAGAGAACTAAAAAGCAGCGGTGAGGATAGTATTGGAAGGATGAAAGGCAAATTGGGCACGGAGGACACGGCGAAATAGTGAAAAATTAAGGAGGTAAACAAGTTCGCTGTGTCTTATTTTTATAAAAGGGTAACGGGTCTATGGTATCAGGAAGAATCGCTGATAAAGATTTTCGAGAGCTTATTGCAAAACGTGCCAGGATATTAATAGGTCTTGCGGACTATTTGTCACAATGCCGCTCGCGCAAGAAAATCCTGACACGTCCGTTTCTTGGTGAATTTTTTTCGCAGTCAATGCAGTTTGAGGAACTTCTTGATTCCTACGGTGCAGCAACTAATTGCCGGTGGTGTTCGTTCAGGTCGCTGATGGCGGCGATTAAGCTTTTTTCTGATTTGAGTTACGAGCTGCTTCACATCCGCCATGTATTGCCTGTGTACCGACTTTTGCCGGTTGAAGGTGATTTTGTTAAGGCGACGGACGATGCCCTTGAGTTCACCGGCGGTGTGCTTCAGCAGGCGTCAAAACAAATACTCGTTCGGGTCGCTCAGCTTGGTATTCCAGTCCCGAAAGAAAAGCTCAGTGATGAATTATACAGCGAAGAGATTCTTACCGGCCGATTGCCGAATGAATGTGTCATACGAAAGGTCGAA
>CAYWUO010000225.1:0-3110 GCA_964461285.1 uncultured Pirellulales bacterium | reverse complement strand
CTGCAGCAAAAAGAGCAGAGAATCAACGAAGCAATGAAGGCTTACAATGAGTCAATTCCCAAAACAAAAGGCCAGGCAAAAAAAATGATAGAGTCTTCCAAAGGCTATGCCGCTGAGAGAGTCAACAGGGCAAAAGGTGATGTCGCCAAATTCAGGAAAATCTACGAGGAATATAAAAAGGCGCCGGATATAACAAAGCAGAGAATGTATCTTGAGACAATGGCCAAGCTTCTGCCACAGATACCCGAAAAGTGGATTATTGAACAAGGTGGAGCTGAAGGCGGAATCCTTATGAAGCTCGACCTCGAAAATCAGGATTGAAAAACTTGATGAAAGCGTTCAAAAAAGAAAGAACAAGGAAAATTTAGATGATAGAGGAAATAAAAATGGGTCGCATTATCGTGATAGTGTTTCTTGTAATCGTTGCCATCGTGTTTTCTTCTTCTATGTATATAGTAGACGAGACTCAACAGGCAGTCGTAACCCAGTTCGGAAAACCCGTAACAGTAGTGATTAATCCAATAGAAGGCCGAAGAACACAGGAAACCCTGACCAGACTGAAAGACAAATACGAAAAAGAGGGGATTGCAGTTGCAGAAGGTGCGGGATTGAGACTCAAGGTGCCCTTCATACAAAGCGTACGAAAATTCGAGAGAAGACTACTAAGGTGGAATGGCTACCCTGAGCAAATCCCGACAAAAGATAAAAAATATATCCTGGTTGATTCCACAGCACGATGGTATATCGAAGACCCGCTTCAGTTTTTAAGGTCCGTAGGTACGGAAGAGCAGGCCCATGCAAGGCTCGACGATACCATCGATTCAAGCACAAGAAACTCTATCACGAAAAGAAACCTTCTCGAGATAGTCAGGACAGATAACCGCGAGATGAGGGTGGCTGAAGAGGAGCTCCTTGAAACGACCAAAGTAGGCCAGGTGACGGAAGGACGACCAAAAATCGTGGCTGAAATAACAGAAGCTTCCAGAAAATCCTGTGAAGAATACGGCATAGGAATACACAGCTCCGGCGTTCTTATCAAGGGTCTTACCTATGTGCAGGACGTCAAAACAAAGGTGGAAGACAGAATGATAGAGGAAAGATTGAGGATAGCCAAGAAATACACATCAGAGGGTGAAGGTGAATTCGAGAGGATTATGGGAAACAAAGAGAGGGAAGTGAAAACAATTCTCTCTGAGGCGTACAAAACTGCAAAAGAGGTCGAAGGAGCTGCCGATGCCGAGGCAACACAGATTTATGCGGAGGCTTTTGGGATTGACACCGACTTCTACAGATTTTGGAAGACCCTCGAACTTTACGAGCAATATATTGGTGGAGAAAAAACCAGATTAATCCTCGGTGCAGACAATCCTCTCTTTGAAATAATCAAGGGCGAAATACTTCAAAACAAACAAGGTTCCGGGGGACAATGAGTTTTTTCCCCAGGTAGCCTTGTTGCTTTGTTACCTTCAGAGTACTAACGCCGGGAACCGCATAAGAATCCTAAAGGATTTTCAAAAGGGCAGTAATTGTGTTCTTGGTCAAGCTAATTAGATTTTTGACCGGTGTTGTTATCATTTGGCTGATTCTACACTTTTTTAAAAAGCTCAGCCGAAGGAAGATGACGACGCATACAGGCGAGCAGGATGATAATAGTCGTAGACACAGAAAGTTCGTCGAGTCACATGAGATAGAAAATTCAAGCCGGAACGACGACGAAGCCCAATCCTGATTTTTATCTATATATTCCATCAATAAAACCGGCATGGCCAAGTCCATTTTGAGCCAGGCAAGGGCACGCTTGAAATTGGGTTTGATTGGGTTTGAAATTGGGTTTGTTTGGGTTTGTTTTTCCCAGGATAGTTCATGGTTCGTGGTTCGTAGGTCGTTGATATAAAAGGACTTAGGTTCATTTCGGCGTTTCGGAAATTGGCTTTGGGATTTTTGGGCCAAAAATCGATATTCATTTTCAGAACCATTTGATTTACAAGGGCTTACGTTCACTCGATTTTTCATAAAATTGGGTTTGTTTTGCATAATTAATGTCAAAACTGATTGAATGGGATTTCAGAACCATTATTTAGTTTTTTGACGAGATTTAGGCGTTGAAGCTCGAGTATTGTTTTATATAAACTATGCTCAATTCTTCGTTCGTACATTAGGAGGCGGTCGAGGACCCTTTCATTGGAGAAATCCTTTATGGCCAAACGGCCGAGGGCCAAATGAGGGGACGATTCGGAGGGTTTCTGATTGCCTTTGTAAATATAAGATTCTGCGAGTCTGGTTAGGGGATTGGGAGGCTTAGGTGTGTTCAGGGCGTCTATAGTCTGGTTTTGGATGAAACAGATACGTTTTAGCCGCCAAGAGAGACTGACGACGCGCTCTGCGAGCATAGATTCCATAGAGCTGTCGGGTGCTAATTCTGCGAGGAGGCGGTCGTGGTAGAGGTCGAAGTCGGCCTTGCTTTCTGTGTTAATTACATCGGTGGCGGCTGTAAGTCCATGTTTGACAGGGTTTTGCGAGACGGCGGCTTTCCCATCAGGTGTGCGTGGGCCTGTTGATTTTTGGGCATTACGACGATTTGCGATGATTTGAGCTTCGGTAGCCATTTTAATTCCTCCATTTTTTAGTTCATAGCTCATTGTTCGTTAGTCCTTAGTATATAAGGAATTACGATTATATTTTGACCTGGAACTGCTGTTCCGTAAGACTTGCGGTTCTCCGCGAACATGTGCTACCTGAGCACATATTAGTATTATACCAAACTTCTTCTGTATGTTCAATAAAAATTTAACTTTTTTTATAAAAAAATTTAGCCACGAAAAGGCATCCACTTTCGCAAAAAAAGAGAGGCTACGGCGAGACAGGCTCCGACAAAAAGACTTTTAACCACAGATCCGCCGTCGTTAAAACTACCCACCTTTGGTGAGGTCTCGCTTAAAAGCGGATGGCGAGACAAGTTTCGAAGATTACACGGGATTAGCTATCAGGGAAAAGGGGCTTGATTTTTTGGGCCAAAAATATATAATTGCAAATCACAGAAGCGGAGAGTCAATTGATTATTGATTAAGGATGATTGACAACGGAACTTAAAAAGCAGAAAATAGGTAGTG